>SKQX01000138.1 GCA_007118795.1 Thermoflexales bacterium
GATGCCTGGTACCCCGGCTGGCAAGTAAGGGTCAACGGTGAGGAGAGGGCGATCTGTCGAGCCAATCTGCTATTCCGGGCCGTCAGGCTGGAGGCTGGTCAGCATCGGGTGGTTTTCGACTTCAAGCCCCGCAGCCTCCTGGCGGGGGGGCTGATCACCACCATCGGGCTCGCCCTCCTTCTCCTCGTGCTACGAGTGACGCCTCGGCGCTGGTGATGAGGCGGGTATTGCCCAAAGAGGGCGGCGGTGCTATAATCGAGCGTATTCCTGGCTGGTGAGCAGGCGCTCCGGCCCTCTTGGTGTCGTGGTGTGGTGACCAGTTTTTCTCACATTCGAAAGGAGGCTCGTCGATGAACACCGTTAACCGTGTCGTCCTCGTCATCTTGTTGCTTGCTGTGATGGTCTTGTGTTCCCTGTTGTTAGTCGTGCCCGTGGAGACGCTGCGGATCGTCGCGCAGCAAGCCCGCGGAATGGCCGACTCCCTCGCCCGCGTCAGGCCCGTCCTCCGGTTGCCTGTGGGTATTCTCCTGGCTGTGATCGTGAACCTGGTCGCCATTCTACTTATCATCCTCGAGGTGGGAAGACGTGCTCCCACGTCGATCAAAGTCGAGCAGGTGTCAGGTGGTGAGGCTACGCTGGGCGTCTCGTCTATCGCCGATCAACTGAAGTCTGAGATCAACCAGCTTCCCGGGGTCACCCAGGTGAAACCTAAGGTGTCCGCCAAGCGTAAGGGGGTCGTCGTAGAGCTCGACGCGAAGGTAGCCACAGAAACTGGGGTTCCTGCGGAGGCCGAGAGAATCGTTGAGACCGCTCGCCGAGTGGTCGAGGATAAGATGGGCCTTAAGCTCGCTCGTCCGCCCAAAGTCAATATTGAGGCGGTGCGTCCGGCTGCGGGTGCCCAGGAAGGGGAAGCCTCTTATACTCCGCCGGAGGAGTGGAGCTCGGACGAGTGAGCCAGAGGTAAGGCTGGCAAACGACCATCAAGCTTAGAGCCAAACCCAGGTTGCTGACTGGGAGCGGGTCTCGCGACCCGTCTCGTTTGACGGCGTGGACGTGTCATGTCTCCCAAAGAGCAAAGTGACCAACGAGAACGGCCAACTCAGTCTGACGGCGCGAGTGGAGAGCGTGCTCTTCGTGGCGGAAGAGCCAGTTTCCACTCATCGCCTGGCGGAGGCACTGGAGGTCACGTCAGAGCAGGTCCAGGACGCGCTGGATACGCTGAGGTCTTATTATGATGGTCGCGGCCTGCGGTTGCAGCGGGCCCGCGGTCAGGTGCAGCTGACCACGGCGCCGGAAGCGGCTCGCTCTGTCGAGCGGTTCCTGGGATTAGAAGCCCGCGTGCAGATCTCCCAGGCTGCCCTGGAGGCCCTGGCTGTCATCGCCTATCGTCAGCCAGTCACACGTCCTGAGATCGAGTCCATCCGCGGCGTGGGGTCCGATAGTGTCCTACGGACCTTGCTGAGCGCCGGCCTGGTGGATCGGGTAGGGCGAGCCGAGGGTGTCGGGCGTCCCTTCCTGTACGGGACGACGGCTGAGTTTCTCCAACACTTCGGGCTCCAGGGCTTGGACGAATTGCCTCCACTGGAGCAGTTCGGGGACAACGCCAATGTGACGTGAAGGTTTCCCCGCGTCCCCGCTTTTCCGCGCTCAAACTAGCTGTTCATAGCCAACCGTCCTGGTGGCAGCCGCTAACGACAGAGGCCAGACCTATCGGCGTCCCCAGATGCGGTGGCGATATCGACATCGCGATACAGACTGGTCATTCGCGGGCCGAGGCGAGCTCGATCGTTGAGGAGCGACGCGGTATCCGTGGTTGCTGGAGGGCTCAGTCGCGGGAATGGGATCCCCCCCCTTCTCTGGTTTGGCATGAACCGTGAGGAGTCGTACCATCCTGCCGCCGGTGACGGCACGCGATAAGATGTGGTGGGAGCCGTTTGTACGCTCCTACTCCTCCCCGATCAGAGCTCGCGCCTCCTCAGCACGCTCAGTAGGAACCAGGACACGCACTCGGCCGATCCCGTCCACCGTGATTCCGATCACCGGGCCGACGCTCTCATAGTCTAACAGCACGCGTATCCCCGCGTGCTCGAGCTTGGATTTTATCACCTGGGCCTTGATCAGTCCCCCCGTGGTGCATATCGCGGTCAGTTCTGGAAATCGACTGGCTTCTTGTTTCACCGGTAACCTCCTTTTGCCCTCCTAGTGTGCCTTGAAGACACCTATTTGTCAAATGGCTTGATGATGGTATAATCCTCGTTCGTGTGTCGACGAGACGAGTGTTGGTCGTTTGGTGGAGGGAATAGCAGTTGATTCGAAGGAAGACTCAGAGTTCCGAGCACTGGCAAGACTACGCGATCACTTCTGAGGATCTTCAATACCTTAGCACGCTGTTGGTGGAGGACGAACTACCGCGTTCGACGGAGGAGTTGAGCCAGGCTCTGGTGGCGCACCACGCTCGCCAGGAGGAAGCACTCATAGAGCGTGCGCTCTCAAAGGGCACTCCCTATCGTCCCAAGCGAAGGTATGAGGTTGGGGAGCGTGTCGTCTTCCCCGTGTTGGAGTATCGCTCTGGCGAGGTGATTGGTGTGAGGCCTGGTCACAATCCCGAGCACGAGCCTTTCAAGGTGATAACGGTCCGGTTTGAAGAGGGAGAAGAGCGGGAGTTTGCCGCGGAATTTGAGGATGGACATCCTCTCAACCAGGCAGCCACTGGGGACACAGACGCTGATGAACTCCATTTGCCGGAGGAGTTGGCCTCCTTATACGCACCTATCGTCGCTGGGCGCCTTGAGAAGCGCCTGAGGTCGGAGCAGGATTTCGTCCGTCTTGCGAACAAGTGGTTCCGCCGGGATCTGCTGGTTGAAGTACACGCGGGCCATCTGAACCTGGCTGAAGCTGTGCTCGACCTGGCAGATGGCGGACCAATGGCGACGGAGGCTCTCCTCGGCGATGTCGAGTTACCCACAGAGATTTCTCCTCAGCTTCGCGTTTTCTCACTGAACTACGTGCTCCAGCAGGATGATCGGTTTGACGAGGTCGGACCGGCCGGGGAGGTGCTCTGGCACCTGGCTCGCCTGGAGCCAGATGCGATTAAAGAGACACCGATAACCCTTCGCTATGAGCCTCTGGAGTATGAACCGCCGCTTCTGACCAGCGAGATGCGATCTTTGGAGCGTCAGCTGGACGACGAGTGGTCTGATTTAGAACCACCGGATAGAGTGGAGGAGCCAGTGGAGATCGTCCTGATCTATCCTCATTGGAGAGCTGGCACGGTCCCACTGTCCAGCCGGCTGTCGCAGCTTTTCCCGTCGGCGCGGGCGGAGCGAATCCACTTCACCTTTGTTGACGGTGATACTGGGGAGGAGATGCCAGGATGGGTGGTCCCGCGGGGACGCTACGTCTACGGTCTGAAGGATTGGTATCGCGAGAACAACATCATTGTGGGGGCTTATCTGGAGTTTGCTCAATCTGAGGCGGGAAACCGCTATGTCGTCCGACCCCGCCAACGCCGGTCTCGGAGGGAATGGGTCCGTGTGGCCATGCCTCGGGACGACCGGCTGGTCTTTGAGATGCACAAGGAAGAGATCGCGTGCGACTACGACGAACTCATGATCATGGCGACTGGTGATCTGGAGGGTTTGGAGCAGCTGTGGAAACACGTTCGGCAACAGGGCTGTTCACTGAGTCAAATCGTTAAGGACGTGTTTACGGAGTTGGTGAAGCTCAGCCCTCAGGGGAACGTACATGCAGCCACGCTCTACAGTGCGGTCAACGCTGTGATACGTACTCCGCCTGGTCCTGTCTTGGAGGTGTTGGTCACGGGTGATAGGTACGCCCCAGTCGGGGATAACTACTGGGTCTTGCACGTGGGAGCTAGTGGGGTATAGGTGGGCTATGGCTGAGATGACGATTCCTGCGTCTCTGCGTCAGTTGGTCAAGCCGACCATCGACACTCCGTTTCACATCGACTATGACTGGTGGGAGCGGAAGGGCCTCGACATCGGTGTCGAACTGCGCTCCCATCTGTGTCAGGAGCACAGAGAAGCCTTCGGGCAAGATCTGGCGGCCGAGGAAGAGATTGACTGGATCGATCAGCGGACGGGCGAGGTGCGACGGGTCAATGGGCTGCAGCACGTTTTGAGCACGCACTGTAGCAAGCAGCCGGACTACATAAGAGATAGCCTGCCGCTCATCGACGCAGTTTTCCGGGTCTTCCTGGCGCAAGGCAATCGGCCGCTGACGCCAGAGGAGTTGGGTGGCATAACTGGGAGGTACCCCGAGAGAATTCTCCGCACTCTGGGCGGGCGGCGGGTCTACAAGGGCATCCGTCCGGTCCGGTAGACGATGCGCCGCCTGACCCTGAAGCGCCACAGAGAATCGTGGCGCTTTCTTTCTACTCCAGAGTGAGACCCCGTTGAATGATAGGCTTGAACTCCATTGCCAGATAGTTTGCTTGACAGCACGGTGTCCTCAGGATAGAATTAATTCGCGCCCCAGTAGCTCAACTGGATAGAGCATCGGACTTCTAATCCGAGGGCTGCAGGTTCAAGTCCTGCCTGGGGTATTCCACGTTGAGATGTGACCCTTCGCTACTTTTTCCACTCGCCAATTGCGGTCTAGCGCGTTTGGTCTGGGTCCTTCGGATGGATGATAGGTGTATCGGGGGTGTGTGATGAAGGTCGTCACGGTAGGTCAAATGCAGCGCATTGAGGCCGACTCCCACGCTGCGGGCCACTCATATGCGGTGATGATGGAGCACGCCGGCCGGGCGGTTGCTCACACAGTGACTTCCCGGCGTAACGTACGCGATGTCGCGGTGCTGGTACTGGTCGGGCCGGGAAACAATGGCGGCGATGGGCTGGTCGCGGCCCGGTATCTCTGTAGAGAGGGTGCGCTAGTTACGTGCTATTTGTACGGCGAGCGGAACCCGACCGAGGATGAGAATCTCCGCTTCGTCCTGGATGGCGAGGTGCGCGTAGTCTCCGCCGATGAAGATCAGGACGGTCGGACACTGCGGTGCCTGGTGGGTGAAGCCGGCATTCTCATAGACGCGTTGTTAGGTACAGGCACCCGGCTCCCCCTGCGGGGCGATCTGGCTGACCTGCTCGACGTGGTGCGGGCGGCGGTGGTCAGGCGCCGACAACCTCCCCGCGACGGCTTGGAGGTCCTTCTACCTCGCGCGTTTCCTGACGATCGGCAGCAGTTGCTGGTCATTGGTGTGGATGGGCCGACAGGGCTTGACTACGAGAGCGGTGAGCTTGACGAACGAGCGATTGCCGCCGATCTCACAGTGACGTTTGCCTACCCCAAGGTGGGGCACTTCCGTTTCCCCGGGGCTGCGGCGGTAGGCGAGTTGGTCGTGGCCGATATCGGAACGGATCCGGCTCTGGCTGAAGATATCCGGCTGGAGGTGGTCACTCCGACGATGGTCCGGGAATGGCTACCCGCCCGCCCACCGGATGCTCACAAAGGTACCTTCGGAAAGGCGATGATCGTGGCCGGCTCCGTCAACTATACAGGGGCTGCTTATCTGGCTGCCGCCTCCGCTACTCGCGCGGGGGCTGGCCTGGTGACGTTGGCGCTACCCGCGGCCCTTCACGCGGCGGTGGCCGCCCGTCTAGCGGAGCCAACCTACCTTCTGTTGCCTGAGGCGATGGGTGTGATCAGCCCCGATGGAGCTGGCGTCCTGCGGAAGCAGCTGGGGGGTTATGATGTCCTGTTGGTGGGTCCTGGCCTGGGTCACGAGGTAGAGACGGGCGCCTTCATGGAGAGGCTGCTTGAGTGTGGTGATCAGCGTCACTCCGTGGGATTCCGGGGCGAAGAGATCGGGACCGGGCCGCAAGGCGATCTGCCCCCCTTGGTGGTGGACGCTGATGGGTTGAACATCCTGTCCGAGATGAAGGGCGGGCTCGAGCGGCTACCTGCTGAGAGTATCCTAACGCCTCACCCCGGTGAGATGGCCCGACTCATGCGGAGTTGCGTGGCGCAGGTTCAGGAAGACCGACTGGCGACCGCCTGTTCCCAGGCCGCTGAATGGCGACAGGTTGTCCTGCTAAAAGGAGCCTACACGGTCGTCGCGGGGCCCGATGGGCGGGTAGTCATCGAGCCCTTTGCCAATCCGGGGCTGGCGACTGCCGGGACGGGAGATGTTCTAGCCGGAGCGATAGCTGCCCTGCGTGCCCAGGGTCTTGCCCCGTTCGAGGCAGCCGCAGCGGGCGCCTACCTGCACGGCCTGGCAGGAGAACTCGCACGAGATAGCAAGGGGACAGCCGGAATGGTGGCGGGGGACGTATTGGCCCACTTGCCCGATGCTCTTAAGCGCGTTGCCGCCTTCTCGCCTCTGCCCTCTTTCAAAAACCCGACGCCCCTATAGTCTAAAGGGGCGCCGGGTTCCTACAGAGAGCCGTTGAGGGCTCCCACGATTCCCGCTTGATCCTGCCGCCGTGCTCTACTGGCGAAGCAGCCTCTTAGGCTGTGGCCCTGCGAGAGCTGGCTCGACACGGATGTCGCGCTGAGCGATCCTCTCCGGGAGCGCAGTAGTGCGCAGCAAGACCGACTTCTAGACCGCTTCGACCTCTTCCTCCGCGGTCGCTTCCTCCTCCACTCGTTCAGCAGCTTTCTTCGTCTCCGCGACTGCCTTAGTCACCTGTTCCTGCGCCTCTCGCAGAACCTCTTGACTGCGGAGCTGTGCCTCCTCGGCGCGCCGCTTGATGTCCGCTGCAACAGCCTCGGCCTTTTCGCGCGCTTCTACGATGGTGTCCTCTGCCTGAGTACGAAGCTCCACGGTTCGCTCTCGTATCTGCTCGCGGGTTTCCTCTCCGGACTGCGGGGCCATTAGCAACGACGCCGCCGCGCCGACGACCCCCCCCATCAAGAAGCCAGCGAAGAACGCGCCGAACTCACCACTGTTGTTCTTTCCCACCGTTCACCTCCACTTTGTGTGTGTTGATCCAAGACAGCTTGGTTGACCTATGTCTCCTTGTTGCCTTTACGCAGATCACTGATTTCCTTGAGCATGCG
Organism: Thermoflexales bacterium; assembly: GCA_007118795.1. GTDB lineage: Bacteria > Chloroflexota > Anaerolineae > B4-G1 > B4-G1 > SKLM01. The sequence continues at coordinate 7,021 of SKQX01000138.1, forward strand.
ACGCGCGCCTGCCAGGCTGCTTGACCACTTCATCACCGGCGACACCACGCTGTGGCTCACGAACTTGGTCGTTCCCCGTACCGTGGTCATTGTCTCGTTCGCTGCTTCCAACATCGGCTTGATCTCGTCTCGAAGTAACACTGTCAGCGAGTGCAACTGCAGCATCAGTATGATCAGCAGTATCCCGATGAGCAGGGTTTCGAAGGCCACGAAGATGATGGCCGCATCCCGCAACAGGCCCACCACCACAGCGGCAGCGATCGGGTCGACACCCGCCACCACGGATCGATACGTGTGGATCGACAGGAGAACCAATGCGACGATCACGCCGATGACCAACAGGGCAACGATGACTCCACCTACGACAAACCAGCGCTGTGCCCGCTTCCCTGCCGGTGCGTCGACCTTCGTCTCTGGCCGTGACGGCGTGGACGCTTCCGCTCCCGTTTTCTCAGGGCTTCGATTTTCCATTTTCGTTTCCATTATAGCATAGAGTTTTGAGCTTCACAAGTAGTCACGCCATCGGACTTGGCAGTGACTCGGGGAGATTCGGTTATCGCCTCTAGTAGCCGTCCGAACCACTCAACGGGAGATGGCCGTCGGTCTCGCTTCCCCTGGGCTGGCCTGCGTCCTTGCCGATCCCGCCCCCTCCCTTGCCAGAGGCGCCTGAAACGCGGACCTCACGTACGTGCCCTGAGGCGGGCCACGATGCTAGGGAGGACATCCAGCGTACGCGCCACATCCCCCTCCGTGTTCGATCGTCCCAGGGTCAGGCGCACACTCCCCATCCCCCATTCCGCTGGCAGTCCTATAGCCTTGAGCACGAAGGAAGATTCGGCCTCCCCTTCTAAGCAAGCGGCCCCAGAGCTGGCCGCGATTCCCTCCAAGTCCAGGCCTTGGACGATCGATTCTCCTTCGACGCCGAGGAACGCGAAGCTGGCGTGGTGAGGCAGCCGCAGCTTGGGATGACCTGTGAGCCGGCTATCTGGCACTAGCTCCAAGATGCCCTCAATTAGGGTGTCACGCAGAGAGTGCAGGCGAAGGTATTCCTCTCTGCGCTCATCCTCCGCCAGGCGCAAGGCCGTCGCCAGACCGACAGCGCCGGCCACGTTCACAGTCCCCGGACGATGCCCGCGCTCGTGCTCACCCCCGGTCATCACCGGCTCCAGGCGCTTGTCGCGACGTACGTAGAGGAGCCCGCTACCCTTCGGGCCGTAGAACTTGTGAGCAGACAAGGCCATCATATCCACGTTCATCTCGTCCACCTTCAGCGGGAACTTTCCAGGAACCTGCACGGCGTCAGTGTGGAAGAGGACTCCCCGTTCCCGACAGATCCGCCCAATCTGAACCATCGGCTGCACCGTGCCGATCTCGTTATTGCCCATAACCACGCTCACGAGGATCGTCTCAGTACCAATGGCCTCCGAGATGACCTGTGGATCAACCAGTCCGTGTCGATCCACCGGGACGCGAGTTAAGCTGAAGCCGAATCGATCCCGTAGCTGATCGGTCGTGCGACCCACGGCATGGTGCTCAACGGGGGTCGTGATGATGTGCTTGCCACGGCCGGCGCTGCGAGCAGCCCAGGCCGCCCCGCGGAGTGATAGATTGTCCGCCTCGGTGCCCGACCCCGTGAATACGATCTCGGAGAGCCGGCAACCGAGGACATCGGCAGCCGTCTGCCGGGCTCGCTCGAGCGCGCCCGCCGCCTCTTGCCCAAAATAGTGAGAGGACTCCGTGTTGCCGAAGACCTCACTCCAGTAGGGGAGCATAGCCTTCAAGACCCGAGGGTCGACGGGTGTGGTCGCCGAGTGATCCAGATAGACCCGATTATCGTAGGTAGACATGCTCATCCTCCAAATTTCCTTGCATTCTATCACGCGGGAGGGAGGGCGTCAAACGGGGTCCGCGAACAGCATCATTGACCTCTTCTTCCCGTCGAGGACACTGGGGTAGACTAGAAACCGAAGTCGTGCGTGCTCGCGACCCAGACCGTGTTCGTCAATGGGTCCTTATGGAGGTTGATATGAAGAGAGTTCGCGCGCTCCCCATCCTCCTGTGCTTCCTACTCGCTAGTTCTCTGCTGCCGGTCAGCTGTCTGCCGACGCCACCCGCCGAGCCCACGGTGACATCACCCGTGTCTGTTGCCCCCACAGACACGCCCTCAGTAGCCTCTGAAACGCCCATCGCTCCCTCTGAGTCTCCTGCGGCCTCACCGCTTGTCCCTACGGCACCGGCGACCACGGGGGAGGAAGAAGCGCTTGTATTTGCTTCCTTCAACGTGCCGCCGGTCAGTCCAGAGGCCGTCATCCAACATCCCGCCATCGCCCCGGATTTGAGTAACGTCGCCAATCCATTTCTGCTTTCGCACGCTCAGCTGAAGCGTCTGGTGCACGATGGTTTTGTGGTCAGTCCTGGGGATGAGAAGGAGTTCTTCAGCCTGTACGAGAGAGCGCGGTACGATAACCTGCCCATCTTTGTGACCACCGATTCACTCCTTCACACCTACCACCTGTTATTCAGCAAGGTACTGCGCACGGCTGAGGTGGAGCACTTCATCCCGCTCTTGCGCAACCTGAACGCTGCGGTCCTATCCCGCGCCGACGACCTTCGTTGGGCCCTGGACGGGACTGACTGGGACAGTGCAGCGCAACAGATGGTTGCCTTTGTGGGCGTGGGTAGCAGGCTCCTGGATGCCGATGCCGAGATTCCAGCATACGCCGCTGACTTGGGCGAAGAGCAACTCGCACTTATTCAGGACCCATCTGGGATAGCGGCCTCGCCTGTATTCCCGACCCTGGAGCACGGTGAAGACTACACTCAGTACATACCACGCGGTCACTACACCAAGAGTGAGGCCTTAGGGGCCTATTTCAGGGCTATGATGTGGTACGGCCGCATGACCTTTCGCCTCCGGACGCGTGACCCGGAGGTCGGGCGAGCTGAGACGCGCTCGGCCCTGCTCCTTGTGCACGCTCTCCGCACCACGGAGGTAGACGGCCATCCCGCTCTAGAAGTTTGGGCTGATATCTACAGTCCCACCGTCTTTTTCGTCGGCCGCAGCGACGATCTCACCGTGCTGCAGTACGGCAGGTTGATGCAGGAGATCTACGGTCCTTCTGCGACGGTGGAAGACCTGACGGACGAGGCGTTGCTGGGTGAGTTCATCAGCGAGGCCAGTGAGTTGCCCGCACCTCGTATTCTGGGTCTGGTCATCTCTGAGCTAGATGACGTGGAGGAGGAAACGAAGGGACTGCGCTTCATGGGGCAGCGCTTCGTGCCCGACGCCTACATCTTCCGCGAATTGATGTACCGTAACGTCGGTTCGGCCCGACCGCCGGAGCGACGTGGATTGCCCAGTGGCCTCGATATCCCGGCGGCGATGGGCTCCAATCGAGCTTATCAAATCTTGACGGAGTTGGGCGAGACAGACTACGAAAACTACCCAGAGCAGATGGGCAACATGCAGCAATGGTTGTCCGGACTGGGAATAGCAGACTGGACCGAGACCCTCTACAATGCGTGGCTGTACAGCTTTCGTCCACTGCTGGATGAGCCGGGGAATGGCTACCCCGCCTTCATGCAGTCGACAGCGTGGCTGGACAAGCAGTTGAACACAGTCTTGGGAAGCTGGGCTGAGTTGAAGCATGACACGATCCTATACGCCAAGCAGGCCTATGCCGAGCTGGGCGGCGGACCTCCTCCTCCTCCTCCGCCGCCGGCCGCAGCGAGAGGCTACGTGGAACCGGTGCCTGAGTTCTACGCACGACTCGTGGCGCTGACATCCTTGACACGCGAGGGTCTTCGCACGCGGGGTTTGCTTGCCCGGGAGGACGACGACAGTCTCCGGCGCCTGGATCGCCTGGCCCGCTCCCTCCAGGTCATCGCCGAGAAGCAGTTGCGGGGTGAGCCTCTGACTGAGGACGAGCATGAGCTCATCCGCTTCTACGGCGGTGAACTGGAGCACCTTACCATGGCTGCTGCTGACAAATCGGACGACGACCTCGGGATTGGAGGTTCAATTATGCCCGAGGAAGACCCGCAGGCGGCGGTGATTGCCGATGTGGCGACGGATCCCGATCCGGCGGGCGACGGTTCGGCGCGGGCTAGCGTACTGGAGGTCGGCGTGGGACGCATCGACCACCTGCACGCCGTCGTGCCCCTAATTGAGGAGGATGGGTCGATTACGCTCCAAGTCGCCAGGGGCGGGGTCCTCTCCTATTATGAGTTTCCCTGGCCCGCTGAAGATCGGCTTACGGATGAGGCGTGGCGGGAGATGCTGGAGAGGGGCGAGGCGCCGCCGCGACCCGCCTGGATCGGCAGTTTCTTCACCGAAGAGGGGGAGTACGAGGAGCTCAGGCGGAGTATCTTCAGGTTTCGGGAGTCCCTGGTAAGTGCCTTCTGGTACCTTAACCCCCGGCAGTTGTTTTGCGGAGAGGATTTGCGGCTGCAGATGACGTCGGAGATCGAGGCTCTGAAACAAGCCGGTCGCTACGAAAGTCGTGGAATGCAGGACATCGCTTTTTGTTCTTTTGATCGTCAAGCGGCTGATCTGGCCGTGGTGACGGTGCGCGAGACCTGGGAGGATGCTCTCTATCAGCTCCAAGGCGATGAGCCAGGATATGACGAGATGCCGACGTCCCGCCGGGGGCCGTATACCCTCGACGTCACCTATACGCTCGAGCGCGACGGCACGGGTCACTGGCTTGTGACCCGTGCCGTCTACTCCGACCATCCGCCAGAGTGGCAACAGCGCCGCGCGGACAGGAGGATAGGGTCAGGTGTGTCAGGAAACGGATTGCTCCCAGCGACTGTTACACCTGACTGGACGGTCGTCTCTTCCTCTCACCTGCGCTACTCGCACCTGCATACTATGCATCTCCATCACTCTCCTGACGGCTCTAGTGGTGTCGAGCCGGACAGGGGCGGAGACGGCTAATGACCCGTCACCCTATTCTTCGGTCTACCCGCGGGACCGTGGGCCGCTGGGACCTGATGAGAATCTCGTCGGCTTCGTCACTGTCGCTGACGCCACGGTGGGGGGAGGTGTGCCCCATGGGCCTCTCGCCGACGTAGAGTCCTGGCTGCGCCGGCCCCATCTGGTGCTGGGAAACCTGGAGCCTGTTATCGGAGACGACCCTGCCGTTGATTCAGCCGACACCGACGCTTCAGCCACGGAGGTTCTGTCGCATGTGCCGCCGTCGGTTGCGGCTACGCTGCACGAGGCCAGCGCGATCCCGATCGTGAGTGACCATCCTCAGGTGATAGAACCCCTGGAGATTCACGAGAAGCAGGTCGTGACCTATAGCCTAGGCAGTCTAGTGTTCCGTCAGCAGCAAGAAGAGACGGGGCGAGGGTTGGCTTTGCAGGCCGTGCAGGCCATTCCGCTGTGGACCGGGCCCCGACCTCGCCTGATGGGGCCAGAGGAAGCGGTCTCCTTTCTGAAGCGCGTGACTCCGGCGCGGCCCCGACTCCACTTCGCCTGCGATAACGTCACCTGTCGAGAGCTTGATGGGCCGCCGGGGCGCCATATGAAGATCGGACCCACCCTGTTCTGGGGTGGGGAGATCGACCTCACCGGTGACGGGGATGCGGAGCAAGTGCGGAGGGAGAGGGAGCGCGTCATCATCTACGAGGATGGCGTCGAGGCGTGGCGCAGTCCTTCTAGCTGGCGTGTCGTCGACGTCGCGTTGGGCGACGTGACAGACGACGGCCGCAACGAACTGGTCCTCGCTCTGTGGAAGCAGGGATTGGACGGCTTGGAGCCTCCTGATCCGGCGAAGGAGAGTATGCTTCGGAACTGGCCGTTCATCGTCGGCTATAGGGGCGGCATCTATCGCACGCTGTGGGGAGGATCGGCGGTGGTGCTCCCCATCCAGGAGATCCAGCTTGCTCACGTCGACGGCGACGCCACGAGGGAGTTGGTTGTACTCGAGGGCGAGGACGCCGAGGCTCGAACGGTCTCAGTCTGGAGCTGGCACGGCTGGGGTTTCACCCTCCGGTGGCGAAGCTCTCCAGGGCCGTATGGTGAGCTAGCGGTAGACGATGCCGGCATAATCAGCGTGACGGCACAGTGAAGCTCGAGGGCCTGGGACGGTGGGGAACACCGTCCCGTCGGCGCGCGGGATGGACGATCCTGGAGTCTGGTCGTGTGATCACTCAGGTTGATCCGCCATCCGAACTCCTGAGCAGCTTGCTCGGGACCGCGGCTGCAGATGCTTTCAGCGAGCTGGCTTTTCGGCCGCCGGCCCCAAAGGGCCTTGCTTGCAGAGGTAGATAAGCAGTCTGGCCTCGCCTACACCGATGACGGAGCGAGGTGGAGAACCACTCTGTCGAAACCGGCCCTCCAATCAGGTGCCGAGGACCGCTGTGCCCCGCAGGGAGGCCAAATCCTGATGTCCGTAGCGTGCCATATAGTCCTTTAGCTCGTCACAGACCTTACGGAAGACCTCAATTCCTCGATACCGGACCGCCGAGCCGATGCTCACGGCGGTCGCGCCCACCAGGAGCATCTCCACGGCGTCTCGCCCAGTGGTCACGCCTCCCGTCGCTACCACCGGGAGGTCGACAGCGTTGCATATATCCCGAACACAGCGCACCGCGATGGGGCGAATCGGAGGCCCGCTCACGCCACCCGCCCCATGCGCCAGTACCGGCCGTCGCGTCTCGATGTTCAGGATCAGGCCCGGCCCAAGGCTGTTGATCGCCGTGATGCCGTCAGCCCCTGCCTGCGCCACCGCCTCGGCGACCTCCCCGATGTTCGTCACGTTGGGCGAGAGCTTAACCAGCAGTGGGATGTCTGTCTGTTCCTTTATCCGCCGGGTGACCTGCGCTGAGACGTACGGGTCGGCGGCGAACATCTGCTGGTAGCGATCGTCGAGATTGGGACACGAAACATTCGCCTCTAGGATGTCAGGCGCGGCTTCAGCGATGAAGCGGGTAATGGTGCCGAAGTCATAGATCGTGTCGGCGAAGATACTGGCGATAACCGGAACGCCCAGGGGCGAGAGCTGCTCCTTGGCTGCCTGGATCTCCTCGACCATGACCTCCACCCCCGGGTTGGAGAGTCCCACGGCGTTTATCAGCCCCGGTCCCCAATCCAGGATCGTCGGATTTGGGTAGCCTGAGCGAGGCCTTAGGCTGCAGGACTTGGTGGTGACAGCCCCGGCGCCGGATCTGGCCACGCGAGCCAGGACACCGTGACTGAGTCCTAGGATCCCCGAGGCCAGTATCGTCGGGTTGGGCAGACGGAACCCACACAGATCGACCGAGATGTCGACATCGGGTACCGGCATCGACCCGACCACTGTCACTTCACCCGAGTCTGCTCTAGATAGCCCAAGACATCCTTGTACTGCCCCTGAGTGACGCGCCCACTGTCCCGCAACGTTCCCAGAAGATCGCCAAGGGTCAACAGCGAATGCAGGTGGTAGCCCTGCTCGCGCAGATCTCTTCCACCGCCCTGCTCGCGGTCGATTAGTACCAAGACATCATTCACGAGCAAGCCCGCTGCCTCTAGAGATCCGATGGCCTCAAGCTTGCTGCCGCCTCGTGTGATCAGATCATCGATGAGGAGCACCGTCTCGCCGGCCTTGAAGGCTCCCTCAATGGGGCGACGCGTTCCATGCTCCTTGGTCTCACGGCGCGGATAGATCATGGGGCGGTCCATGCGCAGGGCCATAGCGACGCCGATGGGTAGCGCAGCGTACGGGATGGCTCCGATGCGATCAAAGGTCAGATCTTGTGCTACCTCTATCAGACTGGAGGCTACTTGCCTCAACACGGATGGGTGGCTCACGAGCAACCGGAGATCGATGTATATGGGTGACGTCAGGCCCGACTTAAGAGTGAATGTCCCGAACTTAACGCACCCGTGGTCGTAGAGTGTGTTGGCCAGATGGTCTGTCTTTCGTCTCATTAAGCTATCTCCCGCTCCCGGTTGATACGGTCACGCAACTCTAGTGCAGCAGTCCGAGCTGCCCTCTCGAAATCTGGTCCTGAGGAGGCATAGATGATACCGCGCGAAGAGTTGATGACAGGTCCAATCCCGTCGGCCGTCGGGCCGTGGGCGACGGCCTTGGCCAGATCGCCTCCCTGGGCTCCGATACCCGGAATCAGGAAAGGAAGACTGGGCGAAGTCTCCCGCAGCACGCTCAACTCATCCGGATAGGTGGCACCCACCACGAGCCCACAAGTGCCCGGCAGCTCTTCGTCCCAATCCGTCGCCAGTCTCGCTACTTCCTGATACAAAGGGTGCCCGCGCACCATAAGATCCTGGATGTCCGGCGCCGAGCGGTTCGAGGTACGAGCTAACAGGAACACTCCGTATTCGGGGGTGTCTAGGAAAGGACGGATTGCGTCGCAACCCAGGTACGGGTTCGCCGTGACAGCGTCGACGCCCAAGGCGTCGAATGCTGCCCGCGCGTAGGCTTCAGCGGTGTGCCCCACGTCGTTGAACTTCCCGTCCAGTATGACCGGCAGATGGTCCGGTACCTCATCGATTAGCTGATGAAGTGCCTCAACACCGACCACACCCTCGGCGAGCCAAAAGCCGAGGTTGGGCTTGTAGGCACAGGCAAGATCGGCAGTGCTTCCTACGATGGCGCTGGCAAATGTGAGTAGCGGGTTATCTGACGATCGGACCACCTCGGGCAGACGATCGATCACCGGATCGAGTCCGACGCAGAGCCACGAGCGATTGAGGCCCTGAGCCATGAGTAGCTTCTCTCGGAAAGTCATAGTGGTAGCCCCTTTTGATGCTCAGAATCCTGTGTACGACCGGCCATACGATCTATTCTACAACAACTGTCAGATCTTGTCATCTGCTCAGGAGTATCTAAGCCTCGAAGCACTCACGGCACACGACCGCGCCCACCCAAGGCGCGGTCGTGTGAGAGCCTTACGCTTCTGCCGTCGATTCAGCGTTTCGAATAGAAGCCGATACCCACCGTACCCGGGCCCGCATGAGCGCCGATCACCGGGCTCACCGTGTTTTGGTACACCTGCGAAACACCAAAACGTCTCTTCACTTCCTCCGCTACCATATCCCTCTCTTCCGGGCTGTCTATATCGATCACTCCTACCTCGGCCATGTCATCGCCCCCGACCCGTTCCTCGGCGGTATTCAGCATCTCCGTGATGGCCCGGCGCTTCGTCCGTACCTGTCCCATCGCCTCGACGCTTCCGTCGTTCAGATGAAGAAGAGGTTTGACGTTGAGCATAGTTCCCAGGAAGCGCTTGGCACCGCCTATGCGTCCTCCCTTGTGCAGGTACTCCAGAGTGTCCACGGCGAAGAGCACCGTTAGGCGGCTGCGAACGGACTCTGCTGCAGCGACGGCGTCCGTCACTGAACCCCCTGCGGCTGCCTCTCTAGCCGCTGCCAGAGCAACGAATGCAAGTCCCATGGATGTGGAGAAGGAGTCGATCACGGTAATGCTCAACTCCGGGACTTGGGCGACGGCTGCCTCGGCGGAGGCAACGGTCCCGCTGATCTTGCTGGATATGTAAGCGCCCACAATGGTGTCCGTCTTGTGTTCCTCAGCCACACGACGATAGAACTCCACAAATTCGCCAACCGAGGGTTGAGATGTGCTGGGTATCGTGTCGCGTTCTCTCAGAAGTTGATAGAAGGCCTCTGGTTCGATGTCGACCCCGTCGCGATAGCGCTCGTCACCCCAGATCAACCAAAGCGGGATCACCGGGATACTGAGGCCATCCAGGGCCTCGTCTGGGATGTAGGCGGTGCTGTCGGTAACGACCACGACCTGCTGCTCACTCATAACTACCTCCTGGTCTCGATAGGGAAGCTGCCACCATATAGAACACGCTGGCCAGGAAAGGGTTTCGCTCCGTCGGGACCCCTGGACGGTCTTCGCCTGCTTGCGAGGTTCGGGGTCACGGCCCGTTGGCGGAGCCGCCCGGTAGGAGGAAGTTGATGGCAACAGCCACAATGCCGGCCAGGACAGTGCGCAAGCCATATCCCAGCAGGCTGCGCTCGGAAATGTGCCCCAGGAACGCACCCAAACCGAAGAGACTGACCAGGCCAATCACCAGCGCAAGCCCATAACTGACGAGGATGTTGCCGATGATAGAGGCGAGAAGGAAGGGGAGGAGCACCAATAGCGAGGAAAAGAGCGGTGAAAGTCCGTCCACCAATGAGACGATGGCCACCGCCACGTTAGCTGCCCGGCTGAGTTTGGTACCGTCCAGATTGGTGAGCGACACTCTCTCCAACTGGGCCAACTCGCGCCTCCGCTCGGCGGATTCTGCCAGATACGCGCCCGAGAACCCAGAAATGCCTATGGAGATCGATGCGGCGATGCCGACACGGACCACTGTGCCTGCATGGCGGATACCACCGAGGTAGCTGCCCGTTAAGACGCCTATCATGGTCAGCACACCGTCGAAGGAGTTGTTCGCCAGGGCGCGCCGCGCGATCTCCCAGAAGCCTGTGATACGCTCGTACTCCCGTATCGCTTCTATTTGCCGAGCCAACTGCTGGCGCGTGGAGTCCAGAGGATTCATGGCCGTCGCCGCTCAGTCCTGGGGCGTGATCACATCCTCAATGAGCACCTTACCAGCGGCCACTTCATCAATGGAGTGGACGGCGCCGCCATTGTGCTCGATCAGATCTATGATCTCTGCGAAGGGCACGTTTTGGCCTTCAACGGTCACCTTTGCGTTCTCAACTCGCCGATCGATCTCGTAGATCGAGATATTGACTCCATCCACCCCTGGGAAGTCAGCGAGCTGCTGCACAAGTTGCACGATGCTCGGCTCCAATGGCTTCAGAACGTCGATAACGACCCGTCTTAGATTTCCCACGTCTCTATTCTCCTGATGGTATGAGTCTCCGGGCAAAAACCAGATAGCCGGTATGCGGTTTCAATCGGTCCTTCGGCCGCGACCGAGCCGAAGCCGTCTGATACGGTCGCAGCATAAGCTCCTCAACTTCGACGAGCCCGAAATCCGCAGTCTCAAGCGCCGCAACGAGGTTGATGACCTGATTGGCGGTAGGCAGAATCGAGCCGAAGAAGCCACCTCCTGCCAGAGCACTGTGTGCCTGAAACAGGTAGTCCCACGGATTGGGGAGGTCGAGAAACATCGCGTTCAACTCACACTCCTCGATTCCATCAGCTATGTCGCAGTTCTTAAAGGTGACCCAGTCGGCCAATCCGACCTCCTCTAGATTGCTGCGGGCTAGCTCTTGTCGATCTGATCGGATATCGTAGGATGTGACGCGACCAGTAGGCCGTACCGCGTTGGCCAGCACTAGCGTGAGGCCCCCGCTACCGGTGCCTGCCTCGACAACGCGACATCCCGGAGCGATGCTGAGCTTCATCAGGATATACCCAGCGTCCTTGGGATAGATGATCTGCGTGCTTCGTTCCAGATTTCGGACGATGTCATCTGTGGAGGGACGCAGCAACATGAGGGGATGTCCAAGGTGAGTGCTAACCCGTGTTCCCCACCGCAACCCGATCAGGTCGTCGTGGGCGATTGTCCCGCGGTGCGTGTGAAATTGGGCTCCCGGCTCGAGCCGTATGACAGAGGTCTTCCGGTCGCGCCCCATCAACAAAGCTGGGGCGCCCACCTCGGCTCTGAGTGTCTGTTGATCCGTACTCAAATCATTGATACGCAGGGAATCTCAGCGGAGCGTGCGTCCGTAGTCAAGAACCTCTCCCCGCCGGCGGAGTCCGAGCGTCGTACCACCCCGGATCTGAACTGGGTGTGCCCCCAGGTAACTCCTGGTAACACGCATCTTGTCCGCTCTCTCCGCGATCTGCTTGCCCACGATGGCAATTATAGTGACATTCCACGGCAATGCAACCCGCAGGTCTGTCATCTCCCTTCTGGTTGAGACGCCCAGGTGAAGCCATCGTGATGTCGGGTCGGTTTGACTTGCGCAAGTGATGATGGTAGACTCTGCGCTGGAGTCATCCTCTGTGTGAGGTTCCGTTTGGCCGTGGTTTGTTACCACTGGCGGAGCGCGGGGAGCTGTCGATGCCGGATGAGAAGAAGCTAATCGTTTGCATTGAGGACGAACCGGAGATGATCGATCTCGTCAAGCTGATCCTCCGGCGGGCTGGTTTTGACTTTGTGGGCGCCGTGGGCGGGCGTGAAGGTCTGGAGGCCGTGCGCCGGTTCAGGCCCGACCTAGTATTGCTGGATCTTATGATGCCCGATGTGGACGGCTGGGACGTGTACCGCCAGATGAAGAGCGAACAGGAGCTGAGCAGCATCCCCGTCATCGTGATCACCGCTAAGGCCCAGAGCATTGACCGGGTGCTGGGCCTTCACATAGCCCGGGTGGACGACTACATTACCAAGCCTTTCGGCCCCCAGGAGTTGCTGACCAGCGTCGACAACATCCTCAGTGCCCAAGACTGAGCTGTCGACGGGTCTAGGTCACCTGCCTGGCCATCACTGTCCTGTTTCTGCGAGTACTGGGATTTGGAGGAAGAGCTGCTATGGAATTTGAGATTGTACCAATAGACAACCCGCAGGCCCTGAATCTGATCTTGGGGCAGTCCCATTTCATCAAGACGGTGGAGGATCTGCATGAGACGCTGGTGACAGCGGTCCCCGGCATAGAATTCGGCCTTGCGTTCTGCGAGGCCTCGGGGCCGGCTCTGGTCCGTGCCACAGGAACCGATGATGCGCTCATCGACCTCGCCAAGAAGAACGCTCTCGCGTTGGGCGCTGGTCACAGCTTTATCATCATCCTCGGGCAAGGCTTCTACCCCATCAACGTTCTAAATGAGGTGAAACGGGTGCCGGAGGTGTGTCGCATCTACTGCGCCACCGCCAATCCCCTTGAGGTTATCGTGGCTGAAACCCACCAGGGAAGGGCGATTCTTGGTGTGGTAGACGGCGTTAAGGCAGCGGGCGTTGAGAAGGAAGAGGATGTACAAGAGCGAAAGAGCTTGCTCCGAGCGATTGGATACAAGCTGTGACGAGCGGATTGAGCGGGTTGCTGTATGAGGTCAGCTGGATCGCCGCATACCCCCGATTTTTGGGGATAGAATAGGCTGTGGAAGCCGACGCTGCTCTTCAGCTCCTACTGTCGGCTAATCAGCTGAAGCGCGTGCCACGGACCGGTTGGGTCATGCGTGGGGTGGTGGATGCCGAAACTGTTTCCGACCATGTGTTCGGCGTCACCTTTGTCTCTCTCGTGCTGGCCCAGATGGTCGACGAGCCCCTCGACGCTGTCAAGATGCTCACTATGGCGCTCATCCACGATCTGCCAGAGGCGGTCCTCGGCGATATCCCGACCCCATCTTGGCGTCACTTCCCTGCACCCACCAAGCGTCTGGCGGAGGAACGGATCCTGCAGACCTTGCTCCGAGGATTTCCTTGGGGCGATGAGTGGCAGACCTGGTGGGGCGAGTTTGGAGATCGGAGCAGCCTGGAGGCCAGGCTTGTGCGCGACGCGGATCGTCTCGATCTTCTGATCCAGGCTTTTGTCTATGCCGAAACGACGGGCAACCGCTGGTTGGAGGAGTTCTGGGCGGAGGCAGACTCGCGCGCCTTCGAGTTGGAGGTCTCGCGATCGGTGTTTCGAGCGCTGTGTCATGTCCGCGGTCGATCAAGAGGAGAACGGTGAAGTGGGTTGAAGCCCGAAGTGATTCGAGCCGGGGGCGGCTTCTGGGCCACGTGCGTTACTGCGACAGTTTTTTCCGTCGCCTCCGGGGGCTTATGCTTCGGCGCCGTCTAGGGGATGATGAAGGAGTGCTCCTTGTGGGCCGGCGCGAGAGTCGCTGGGATGCGGCGATACACATGCTGTTCGTTCTATTCCCTATTGCGACGATCTGGCTGGATGCGGAGGGATACGTGGTAGATAGTCAACTGGCGCGCCCGTTCCGGCCTCTCTACGTGCCTCGGGCTCCGGCGCAAGACGTGCTGGAGGGACCACCCCGGCTTTTGGGCCAAGTGTGCGTAGGGGATCGGCTCCGTTTCACGGAGGTGGAGAGTGCGTAGACGAAGAGCTTTCACTTTAGCTTGTGCCCTGGCGCTTGTCTTGGCTCTGCTGGCCCTTCCCACTCCTCTGTTGGCTTCCTCCACCCCGAGTCGATTCTCGCAGCCAGTTGAACCGGTCCAAGAGGTCTTCTACGTCGTCGAGTCAGGCGACACGTTGTTCTCCATCGCCCGGCGATACGGCACGACGGTCAGTGCCATTGCGGATGCCAACCGGCTGGAGGATCCAGCGCGGATCTACGTCGGGCAGCGGCTGATGGTACCGTTGGGTGACTTCCAGGGTATCGAGCCCCCGCACACCCTGCCATACCAGGTTCAGTTTGCGGAAGGGCTGGCCGACATCGCCCTGCGCCACGGGACCACGTGGCGAGCCTTGTCCCAGTTGAACGATATGGTGTCGCCCGACGTGCTGTACGCGGGGAAGACCATACAGGTTCCCGCGACCGAGGGGGGGAGGGTGGAGGCAGCGCTCCACTTCACGCAGCCTCACGACACGCTTCTCGGGGTTGCGTTGCGCCACGATGTCCCGCCCATGCGTCTGAGCATGGCGAATCGGAGCGGGAGTTTGGCCCTCATGTACCCGGGCCAGCGAGTTCTGATACCCGGTGAGACGGAAAGGATCGTACAGCCCCCGCTCCTCTCGGCTCGCGTCGACCCCGCGCCAGCGTTACAGGGTGAGACACTGGTCATCAGCGTACGCGCGACGCACCTCGTGACGGTGACCGGAGAGCTGTTCGAGAGCCCCATCCGCTTCTTTGAAGAGGACGGCGTGCACTACGGGCTGGTCGGGATCCACGCGTTCACCGATCCCGGCCTCCACGAGCTGCACATCACGGCAACTCAGAACGGTGGTTCGAGCACGAATATCGGCGGCCGTCTCCTGGTGCAGGAGGGGCAGTTCGGCTACGAGCGAATCCAAGCGCCACCCGGCCTGCTGGACCCAGCTGTCTCGGCGGCCGAGAACGACTTGCTCGACAGGCTCCGCCCAACCTTCACCGAGCCCAGGAAGTGGTCTGGAACGCTTCAGCGTCCTGGTGACGGCACGATCTCTTCCCACTTCGGGACGCGTCGCGCGTACAACGACGGTCCCTATGCCGGCTATCATGGGGGGGTCGACCTGCGAGGATCGACTGGGACGCCAGTCTACGCGCCAGCTGCCGGAACCGTTGTGCTGACCGAAGACCTGATCATCCGCGGTGGTGCGCTCATGCTCGATCACGGGTGGGGGATGCTAACGGGCTATTGGCACCTCTCCGAGATCGAGGTGGAACTGGGCCAGCACGTCCAGCAGGGGGACCTGATCGCCAGAATCGGTAACACTGGCTTGTCGACCGGTGCCCACCTCCACTGGGAGATGTGGATCGGTGGCGTGAATGTCAACCCAATGCAATGGCTCGAGCCCTTCCACCCCTGGCCCGAGGGATGGTAAGGTGCAGTTGGTCCAGTAAACCGCAACTGATCCGTGCAGGGGCTATTCGTCCGACGGGACACATCTGGTTCGGGAGTTCAATGGAGGAAATCGATGGAGTTCTCACACCTTGTTGAAGAGCGTTACAGCGTTCGTGCCTTTACGCCGGATACCGTCGAGCAGGAGAAGCTGGACAGGGTGCTCGAGGCGGCGCGCCTGGCTCCGACGGCTGCCAACCGACAGCCCTTCCAACTCATTGTGATCCAAACCCAGGGGCGGGAGGAGGAGCTTCGGGCCGTGTACGACAAAGCGTGGTTTGTGGAACCTCCTCTGGTGGTATGCGCTTGTGGTCTTCCAGAGGAAGGCTGGACTCGCCGGGACGGAAAGAGCTACGTGGATGTCGACGTCGCTATCGTGATGGACCATCTTATCTTGGCGGCGACGAACGAAGGGTTAGGTACCTGTTGGGTGGGGGCCTTCGATCCCGCGGCGGCTCGCCGCGTCCTCGGTTTACCGAACAATGTCGAACCGGTCGCGTTCACGCCTCTGGGCTATCCTGCCGACGAAGCCTGTCCGAAGAAGCGGAAGCCGATTCAGGAGTTGGTGCGCTACGGGCGCTGGTGATGACCGGGACGGATCTTCTCTCGGCCGCCGCCTACGGAGGCTCGGGTTGGGCTCCTCGGGTGACCTCGCTTCGCCAGGAATTGGGGAGCATCTGGAGAGCGTGCGGCTATAGTGATGAATGGTCGGTTCTGCGGGACGTGCTGCTTCACCGACCGGGAGACGAATTGGATGTCCCGGATCCGGATCAAGCCCAGATGGTGGCTACCTTGAGCCCGGCCGTGGCCCAGCGTCAACACGATGTGCTTTGTGAGGCCATGGAAGGGGTGGGCGTGCGGGTCCACCATGTCGCACCGCGTGATCCCGTCCCACCCAACCTCATGTTCGTTGCTGATCTGCTGTTCATGACGCCTGAGGGAGCGATTGTAGGGCGCCCTGCTTCGGCCGTCCGGGCCGGGGAGGAGAGGTTTGTCGCCCGTCGACTCGCGGAATTGGGGATTCCTATTCTGCGCTGCGTGCGTGGTCAGGGGACCTTCGAGGGAGCTGACGCGGCCTGGCTCGACGCACAGACAGTCCTTCTGGCGACGGGGTTACGGACCAACGTCGAAGGGGCAGAACAGGTTGCGAGCTTGCTCCGCGAGATGGATGTCGTAGTCATCGAGGTTGGCTTGCCCTACGGAGCCATGCACCTTATGGGACAGTTACGTTTCGCGGACCGAGACCTGGCTCTTGCCTGGCCCGGCCGTGTACCCTACGCGGCTGTCGACGCGCTGCGAGCTCGGGGGTTTCAGGTCCTGTTCGTTCCTGATGAGCAGGAGGCCGCCAGGGGGATGGCCCTCAACTTCGTGACCCTCGCCCCGCGTTCCATCCTGATGCCAGCTGGAAACCCCATCACCCAGTCCTACTACGAGTCAGCAGGCATCTCTTGTCTGACTGTAGAAGTAAGTGAGCTCACGAAAGCTGCCGGCGGCATCGGCTGCCTGACTGGTGTGCTGCGCCGTGATGGGGGTTAGATGAGAGCTTACGTGCGCCCTCTTACGCCTCCTCGGTTCTGGACTGCTGGAACGGATGGCTTATTAAGGATAGGCTCGTCAGGCTACGCGCAGACTGACCGTTGGTCGGGATGGAGGAGGTGCAATTGCGGCCGCGAACCATAGCCATCGACGGTCCGGCTGCCTCGGGTAAGACGACTGTCGGTGAAACGCTTGCCCGGCGGCTGGGCTATCTCTTCTTGGACACCGGTGTCATGTACCGCGCGGTGACGTGGGCTGCGTTGCGGGATAATGTGGCTGTCGGTGATGAGCACAGGGTGATCGAACTGGCCGAGGAACTAGAGATCAGGATTACCGATTCGACACCACAGGACGATGGTCGTCACTATACTGTATTGGTGGATGGGGACGACGTGACCTGGCACATTCGCTCCCCTGCGGTGGATGCCAACGTCTCGGTCGTCGCCGCCTATCGCGGTGTGCGGCGCGCGCTGGTTCCTGTGCAGCGGCGGCTGGCTCGCCAGGGACCGGTGGTAATGGCTGGCAGGGATATCGGGACCGTGGTCCTTCCGGATGCCGAGCTGAAGATATTTCTGGATGCCACTGTTGAGGAGCGAGCCCGACGTCGCTGGGAGGAGACGCGGAATCGGAGCGACGGGGAAATCGACTATCGGGACGTGTTGGATTCGATGCGACGTCGAGACAGGATCGACAAGAATCGAGATGTCTCGCCCCTGCGGCCGGCGCGCGACGCCGTGGTCATCGACACCACGGAGCTGAGCATTGATAAGGTTGTGGAAGAGGCCCATCGACTGGTCGAGGAGCGGGGCTGTCCTTGACGCGCGCTGGGCATGTTCCTAAGTCCCCTGGA
>SKQX01000087.1 GCA_007118795.1 Thermoflexales bacterium
TCCCCTCTACAACCTCGCGGTCAACTCCACGGTGGATGATCCGTGACCATCCAGTCACGGATCACGCAGCCCGCCATCCACTCGCCTGAGCGCCGTCTTCCTCGGAAAGCCATGCCCAGCGCAGCACCCGGGCACGCCGAGAGCCACTTCCTGAGTCGTCCTTGGCCCTAAGCCAACTCCATCGTGCCTGCCGTGCGACATCCCAGGACCTGGTTCCCTGCAATGCGTCGGGATGGGTGCCGCGAAGAGCTCGTCTGTCAGCCGAAGAGCTTCTGCAGTTGCATCGCCATCGATATATCGCCCTTCACCTTCAGGCGTCCCTTCATAAACGCCGCCATCGGGTTGAGGTCGCCGGCGACCAGGGCCTTCAGGTCCGCCGCAGTGGCTTCCACCGTTATGGTCGGCTTCTCTGCAGCCCCTTCATCGACGGTGACCTGGCCGTCGTGGATGGTCACTGTCCACTGCTCCTCTCCCTCGCCTGAGACGTGGAACAGTATCGTGGCGTCCATCCCTTCCAGCTTCTCGGCGTCAGCGGATTCCGAAAGCGCCTGCAGCGCCTGCTTGGCTGTCTCTGATGTCACGATTCTATCTCCTTTGGTACATGCTTGTCGTGATAGCGAGCGCGGTCGACCGCTGTAAGGTGAGGACAACGGATTGCCGTCATCTCCTGATGGAGCAAGCCCCTGTCCTCTGCCCGTGCTAGCCTCTCGCCCGCCCCGTGTCTAGGGTTCCAAGGGTGTCATCTCGTGCCAGTTCGGCCCAGCCTTCAGATCGACCACCAGCTTGGCCTCGAGTTCGAACGCATTCTCCATAATCTGCCGCATCAACTCCGCCATCCCCCGAACCTCTTCTTCCGGTGCCTCCACGATCAGCTCGTCGTGAACCTGCAGGATCATCCTCGCTTCCGTTTCTCGCTTCCTTAGAGCTCGGTGTAGTCGGATCATAGCGATCTTGATGATGTCTGCCGCGGTTCCCTGAATGGGAGCGTTGATCGCCATGCGCTCAGCGGCTTGACGCGCGTAGTGGGACGCCTTGCTACCCGGCTTAAGCTCCGGGAAGTACCGCCTTCGGCCCATCAATGTCTCCACGTAGCCCCGCTGGGCGGCTAGCCTCTTGGTCCTCTCAATATACTCCGCCACCCTCGGGAACCGGTCAAAGTACCTCTCAATGAAGGTCTCGGCCTCGGGCTGGGTCAGTCCTGCAGCTTGAGACAGGCCGTACGCGGTCTGCCCGTATGACAGCCCAAAGTTAACCGCCTTCGCCAGGCGACGTTGATCCGCGGTCACCTCCTCCTGAGGGATGTCCAGGATCGCCGCAGCTGTGCTGGCGTGGACGTCCTCGCCGGCGGCGAATGCCTGGAGCAGCCCCTCGTCCCCCGAGACGTGGGCCATCACTCGCAATTCGACCTGCGAGTAGTCAGCCGCGATGAGCCTCCAACCGTCCTCTGCGACAAAAGCTCGTCTGATCTGCCGTCCCAGCTCCGTCCGGATAGGGATGTTCTGTAGGTTCGGGTCGCTCGAGCTCAGCCGCCCCGTCACCGTGCCGGTCTGATTGTATGAGGTGTGCAGGCGCCCCGTCTCTGGATGGACCATGGCCGGGAGCGCGTCGACGTAGGTTGATTTGAGCTTCGATAAGCTCCGATGCTCAAGGATCAGCTTGACAACTCGGTGCTCGTGTTCCAGCCTCTCCAGCACACTGGCTGCCGTCGAATAGTGGCCCGTCTTAGTGCGTCGCACCCCCTGAGCCGGGAGACCGAGCGTCTTGAACAGGGCGTCGGAGAGCTGCTGCGTCGAGCTCACGTTAAAAGGGTGGCCGATCAACTCGTGGATCTCGCCCTCAATCTCGGCCAGCTGATCTCCCAACCATTCCGACATCCTCTCCATCTGCGCCACGTCGAAGCCTACGCCGTTCACCTCCATGGCCGCCAGTACCGGGACCAGGGGCATTTCCACTTCAGTGAAGAGCGACCAAAGCTCCTTCTCCTTGAGTTCGGGTTCCAGGACAGCCCGCAGACGGTGGGTCATATCCACGTCGGCGCACGCGTAGGGCGCCGCGTCCTTCACCGGCACCTGACTCATGGAGATCTGGCCCTTGCCGGTGCCGATCAGGTCGGTGATCGGTACCATCCGCTCGTGCAGCCGTGTCCAGGCCAGGTCTTTGAGCCCCAGACTCTTGGAGCCGGGATCCAGGAGCCACTCTGCGATCATGGTATCGAAGGCGAGTGGTTCGATCTCCCCATTATGCTGCTTCAGCACAATCAGGTCGTACTTGATGTTGTGTCCTTGCTTCTCAATCCCGATTCTGCTCAGCATTGGGAAGACGATCTCGGCGACCGTCTTCAGCGCCACCCGCGGGTCACCCGGCGGCCCGTCAACCGGGATGTAGTAGCCGCGCCGGGTGCTGTCGGTGAGCGCCAGACCCACCAGGTGGGCTTCCATAGGCTCCACCGAGGTTGTCTCTGTATCGACAGTCAGGATCGCCGTTTCCTCCAGCCGCGCCACCAGGCGCCGCAGTCCTTCCTCACTAGCGACGAGCTGGTATTCGGCGACCCCATCCTCCGCGGCCGCAGCTACTAGCTCGCTAGCCGACTCATCGCTGAACAGGCCAAGCTGATGAGCCACCCCTGCTGGTACCAGGTTCCTCGGCTCTGGCAGCCGGTCGATCAGTGAACTGAACTCCAATCTGTGGAAGAGGTCCATGACCTCTGCGTGGTCGAAGGTGCTGACCCGACAGGCGTCGAGATCGAGCTCGACGGGAGCGTCTCGAGCGATCCTCACCAGTTCACGACTGAGGAACGCCTCTTGTCGCCCTTCCTCCAGTCTCTTCCGGAAGCGACTCGACACCTCCTCCAGGTGCTCGTAGATCTCCTCCAGGGACTCGTACCTCTTGACCAGCTTTGTCGCTGTCTTCTCCCCCACCCCGTACACGCCGGGGATGTTGTCAGACTTATCCCCAA
This sequence comes from Thermoflexales bacterium, assembly GCA_007118795.1. Taxonomy (GTDB): domain Bacteria; phylum Chloroflexota; class Anaerolineae; order B4-G1; family B4-G1; genus SKLM01. The sequence goes on from SKQX01000087.1 coordinate 2,957, forward strand.
TCAGGGCTTTGTAGGTCACCAGCTGATCGGGACTCAACCCGTCGTACCGTTCCCTTACGCCATCGACGTCATAGGTCACCGTATCCGAGAAACGCCAGCGCGACGTAAGCACCCTGGTCTGCTCATCCACCAGCTGTAGCAGGTCCATATCTCCGGTCACGATGAGCGTATCAACCCCTTCTTCCTCCGCCTGCCGATTCAGCGTGGCGAGAACATCGTCTGCTTCGTACCCCTCTTCCTCGTAGATGGGGATCCCCAGGGTCTCCACGACTTCCCGCACTCTATCCATCTGCGACTGTAATTCGTCTGGCATCTTGGCGCGATGGGCCTTGTACTCCGTGTAGATCTCGTGGCGAAAGGTGGGGCCCTTGTCGAAGGCCACGGCGATATGGTTCGGCTCCTCGTCCCGTAGCACGTTCAGTAGCATCGACGTGAACCCGTACACTGCGTTTGTCAGCTCACCCCGGGACGTCTTTAGATCATCCGGCAGCGCGTGGTAGGCCCGATAGGCCAGAGCGTGACCATCGATCAACACCAGCTTCTTGGCTTCGGACATCGAGTCCCTCGTTCCCTCCTCCCAACGGTGACACACCACACAACTCGCGAGGTTGGTGTGCTAGGCGGCCACGGTGCTACGGTACTCTGCCCACTCCTCTAGGATGATGTCATCCATTGAACGCTTGGGCACGTGGTGCACCCCATCTTCGTCTCGGTAGTAGGCGACGTCCCCGCTGGGGCCTACCTCCTCCAGCACCACCGATTCTCTCGGTCTTCCCAACGCCAGGACGAGCAAGATATCGTATCGCTGCGGAATACCAAGGGTCTTCCGCAGGCCGTCGCGATCCAGGCCTCCCAGCATGCATCCTCCCAACTTCCGTTCCGTCGCTCCAAGCATAATCGACTGGGCCGCGATGCCCTGATCGCAGTCAAAGGAACGGCTGATCTCTCTGTCCCCCACGATGATCACGTACGCGCTCGGTCGCTCTCCCTCAGCCGGGCCGTTCCAGTCCTTCAGGTGCGCGGCCCAGCGCGTGTGGGGGAAGATCCTCGCGTTCGTCGCCTGGTCCGAGCTTAGGACGTATTTCAACGGCTGCGCATTCCCCCCGGACGCCGACATCCGGGCTAGATTCACTAGCTCGCGCAGGGTATCGATGCTCGTGGGCACATCTTGGTAGAAGCGGCGAATGCTCCGGGTTTTTCGGATCAGGTCCTCCAGCATAGGACTCCTCGTAAGTGATAGGCTCGTATCATCATGAAGGACGCAGCGACCGTGCGAACGATTCGCCTTTGCCCAGGACATCGTGGACCTGGGTCATCCATTGGCTCACCGCGATGCCCTGCGGGCACTGATCCTCGCACTCGAGACAAGCGGTGCATGCGCTCGCGCGCTTGTCCTCTTCCAGAAAACCATAGGACCGGCGGGCGCTCTCTGGCTTCTCGTACATGATACCCTCATTGTAGATCTCCAGGTTGCGTGGGATGTCGACTCCGTGCGGGCACGGCATACAGTAGTTGCACTGGGTACACGGGATGGGGCACAGCTCCTCGTACGCCTCCCGGACCCGCTGGACAATCGAGACTTCCTCGTCCGACAGGGTCCCCACCCCCGACCTCCCGGCCGTAGCCACGTTCTCCTTAACCTGTTCCATCGTGCTCATCCCGCTGAGCACCGCCGAGACCTCCGGTTGGTTCCACAACCATTGGAGCCCCCAGGCGGCGGGCGTCCGCTCCGTTGGGGCCTCCTTCCAGATATCCCGGACTGGCTTGGGTGGGGCGACCAGTCGCCCACCGAGCAGAGGCTCCATCACCACCACCGCCATCCCTTTCGAAGCCGCGTAATTCAGCCCCTTCCTCCCCGCTTGATTCTCGATATCCATGTAGTTGTACTGAATCTGGCAGAATGTCCAGTCGTGCGCGTCGACGATCTCCTTGAAGACCTCGTACTTGTCGTGGAACGAGAAGCCCAGGTAGCCAATGCGCCCCTCCGCTGCAGCACCTTCGGCCCACTCGAGGACCCCCAGCTTGCGGAGCTTGTCCCATCGCTCGCGATTCAGCCCGTGAAGGAGGTAGAAGTCGACGTGGGCCATGCGGAGCCTTTCGCACTGCTCGCCCAGGTACTGATCGAAGTCATCCCATGCCGCGATCTTCCAGGACGGCATTTTTGTCGCTACCCGCACTCTTTCTCGATACCCGTCCTCCAGCACGCGCCCCACGAAAGGTTCGCTGTTCCCACCGTGATAAGAGTAGCCTGTGTCCAGGTAGTTCACGCCTCCCTCGATGGCGGCTCGAACCATCCTAGTCGCTTCTCTCTCTTCGATCGCTTCGCGCCCGTTCTTCGTGGGTAAGCGCATACATCCAAAACCAAGAGCGGACACCTGCCAATCGAGGTTGCCAAACGAGCGATATTTCACATTCCCCCCCTCCGCGCCCGTACGAACACCCAAGACCATAAGGGCAACTTGGTCCCCATCGTCATCGGGCCGATCCGGTCTGAGCACGCCGTCCTCATCAAGCCCTGGGCGCCTGCTTCGTGACGCCCATCTACGGCTGCACCACAGTGATGGTGACCGGAAGAACCACGTAGTCCTGGCCCGTACTGGTCACGAGTCGCGCGTCCGGGTTGCCTGGGTCGTACAGCCCCACCATGATCTTCGCCGGTCCGGCGTAGTCCTCAGTCCCCGGCCTGAAGGACAGTTCGTGCCTGTCCTGGATGACCTGCCCGGCCTGCCAACCGCTGGTGGGGGCAGCTCCACTGGCAGGCGGGCCGTCGTGCTGTGCGATCAGGCGCCCCTCCTCCGAGAGAAGGTGGGTGAAAACGGTGTAGTTCTCTGGGCTGGCCCCCTCCAACCCCTCCCAGTGAAGGGTGACTGCCAGAGTACCGCCCGACGACACTTGAGCGGAGGCGACCTGATACCTCGCTAACTTCCCAAAGTCGCCGAAGCGAACATCCAGGTCACCAGACAGGGCTCCCGTTGCCGGAGGTGTCGGAGTCTCCGTGGCCGTCGGCGCCGGCGTCGGGGGTTCAGTGGGCTCTGGTGGCTGTGTGGGGGGTGCCTGGGTCACGATCTCCCTCTCCACTGTTGGCCGGGTCAACGGTTCTGCCACCGTCGCTGTGGGGCTGGGCGTCGGAGGCTCTACGCCGGAGCGCGGTGTCGCGGTGGGCACCGGTAGATCTGGATCGGGAGCTGCTGCGTGGTTTGCCAGGAAAATCACGCTTGTGAAGACAATCAGTGCGATGGCAATAAACGCAAATACCGTCGCCCAGGCCCGGACAGCTCGAAAGGTAGCTGTTTCGTGCTCGAGGCTGAACAGAGCCAGGCTTCGCTCGCGCTGGGCAGCCACGGCGCGCACTAGGTAGATCAACACCCCGATGGCACATACCACGTAGACGACCCACGCGTATTCAACTAGCCACTCGAGGAGAATCCTCATTGTGCTCTCAGCATCCCGCGGATGAGCGTCTCCAGTCTCGGCGCCAGTTTCTTTCCCGCCTCCAATACCTCCTCGTGACTCGTCTCCACCGCTGGCTCCCCTTCCGTAGGCAGCACGTTAGTGATGCCCGACAGTCCGACAACCCGCGTTCCCCCGTGGCGGGCCACTGTTACCTCCGGTACCGTGGACATCCCCACCGCGTCGGCACCGATGAGACGCAGGAACCGGAGATCGGCTGGCGTCTCGTAGGTTGGGCCGGCCAAGCATATGTAGACGCCTTCTCGCAGCGGCAAACGCTCCCCGGCCGCTACTCGTCGGGCCAGCGAGCAGAGGGTGCCGTCATACGGCTCCGACATGTCCGGAAAACGGGGCCCTAGCTCATCCATATTCGGCCCACGGAGCGGGTTCAGCCCCGCCATACCGATCAGGTTGATGTGATCCGTGATCAACATGATGTCGCCGACACCGAAGTCCGGATGAAGCCCCCCGGCGGCATTCGTGACGATCAGCTTGTCGATTCCGAGCACCTGCATGACCCGCACCGGGAAGGTGACCTCGGTCATCGAATACCCTTCGTAGTAGTGGACTCGTCCCTGCATCACGGCTACCGGCTGATCTTCCAGATAGCCCAGCACGAACTGGCCCGCGTGACCGGCCACCGTCGACGCCGGGAAGTGGGGCAGCTCCTGATATCCAAAGGACACAGCGTCCTCTACACGCTCGGCCAGGGGGCTGAGCCCCGAGCCTAGAACTAGGCCAACCTGGGGTTCAACGTCAGTTGCCTCGCGGATCGCAGCGGCCGCGGCCTCAAGGTCTGCGTATGAGAAGAACTCGGGCATATAGACCTCCTGTTGCAGGCTGCCGAGCCGTTCACAGCTCCGCTCCGCAGCCTTCGAGACCCTCTCAAGGGGGAGTGCGTTGTGTCCCTTCATGCGCACGTGATTATAGCACGATTCGACCAAACTCGAAACGCAAGCCCAACGGACCACAGAAACGCCCTCTCCCCAGGTAGTCATCCTCCTCCCCCGGCGCCATAACTCCTCTTCCCCGAGTGGTGACTTCGCCCGTCCGATGCGACAACTCCTCTCCCCCGAGTCGTGAGTCTGCTCGTCATATGCGACAACTCCTCTCCCCCCAGGGGAGAGGTTGGGTGAGGGGGGCACTTCACCGTCGACGTGCGTGGGGCCAGCCGCCTATCTGTGCGTTCGTGTGTCAACCTCACCGGAGTTCAGCCGTCGCCACCCCTTTTCCCTCGGCCCCCTAACCCTTGCCCCCTGAGAGGTGACACCTTGCCCGTCCGTCGCGACAACTCCTCGCCCCCGAGTCCTGAGTCTGCTCGTCCGGCGCGACAACTCCTCTCCCCCTCAGGGGAGAGGCTGGGTGAGGGGGGCACTTCACCGTCGATGTGCGCGGGGCCAGCCGCCTATCTGTCCGCTCGTGAGTCAACCCCACAGCAGCTCGGCCGTCGCCACCCTTCTCCCCCGGCCCCCTAACCCTTGCCCCCTGAGAGGTGACACCTTGCCCGTCCGTCGCGACAACTCCTCTCCCCTTGGCGGAGAGGTTGGATGAGGGACCTTACTCCTCTCCCGTTGGAGAAAAGGCTGGGTGAGCGGCCTTACTCCTCTCCCCTTAGGGGAGAGGTTGGGTGAGGGGGGCTCTTCGCTCCACCGTCGACGCCTATGAACCCCTCCTGTCCCCTCGCTCCCGGGTTCTTGCCTCCTGAACCCCGTGTGCTACAATCCGCCTCATGCTTCGAACTCTGACGAACCTCGTCCTTACCGTCCTTCTCGCATTGGCCATCCTGACTGCTGCCGGTCCGCTTCACTCGACTGTAGATGCCCAGGATCAAGACCCGCCAGAGCTTCTGGTGAATCTGATCAACTCCCTTCGCCTCGATCAGGGACTCGATCCTTACCGTCGGTTCCGGTTGCTGGACGCCGCGGCCCAGCGGCATGCCGATGACCTGTCCACCGCCGGCTTCGCCGATCCCAATGACCCCGGCCGCGGTTCCGATGGCACCTCAGCGGAGGATCGCATCCGGGAGGCGGGCTACCTACCGTGGACGTCACA
>SKQX01000156.1 GCA_007118795.1 Thermoflexales bacterium
AGACGCTTTTGCCAAGCGTCTGCTCCGTACGGGAGCGGAGACAGTCGTCCTCGTCCAGGGACAGGCGCTCTTCCGCCAGGGCGACCCCGGAGACAGCATGTATTTGGTGCTGGACGGGCGTCTGGCCGTGCGCCTGGAACATGGGGACGGGACGGAGACTCAGCTGGCAGAGCTAGGCCCTGGGACCCCGGTCGGCGAGATCGCGCTCCTCACAGGCCAGCCGCGGACAGCCTCCGTCTACGCCGTCACCGAGGCCGAGCTGGCACGATGTCCCCGGTCCAGGTATGAGCGCCTGGCAGCCGAGCATCCCGACGAGCTGGCTGAGTTCACGCGCACCGTGACCCATCGGATCCAGGAGATTCAGCTTGTCGGGGCGTTGAAGGCGCTCTTCGGGGTCCACGATGCGGAGACATTGGCGTGGCTGAGAGAGGAGTTGGAGTGGATCCCCTTAAGCCACGGTGACGTCCTATTCCGCGAAGGCGACGCCGGTGACGCTATGTACATCCTCGTCAGTGGCCGACTCAGGATCACTACCTCGATACCGGAGAACGGTCAGCGGGCAGTGGGCGAGGTTTCACCGGGAGAGCTGGTCGGTGAGCTTGGCCTGCTCAGCGGCGAGCCGCGAACCGCTACAGCGACCGCTATCCGAGAGACGAATGTGGTGAGGATGACCCTGCCGGTGTTTGAGCGGCTGGCGAAACGTCATCCCCAAGCCACGATGCATCTGGCGGGCCTGGTCATCAAGCGGCAGCAGTCGTCCTTGCGGGCCCGGCAGGCAACGCCGGCAAGAGCCCTCGTGCTCGCGCTGGTGCCCGCCACCCGTGACGTGGGTCTGGCGAGGTTCGCAGAGGAGCTGGAGGGACAGCTGAGGAAGCACGGCTCTGTCCTGGCCCTGGACAGCAATGGCCTGGACGAGGCTTTGGGCAAGCCGGGAGCGACGGCGGCGGAGCCCGATCATCCCACGGGGCTGGTGGTCTCGGCCTGGTTGAGTGAGCAAGAGAGCCGCTACCGCTACCTGGTGTACGTGGCCGATGGCGATTGGTCTCCCTGGACCGAGCGCTGCGTGGGGCAGGCCGACCGCCTGCTGCTCCTGGGCGAGGCGCGGGCCAATCCGGAGTTGAGCCCCGTGGAGGAGGCCATCAAGCGACGGGGTCTGCTGGTGCGCCAGGAGCTGATCCTGCTACATCCGGAGCACACGGCTCAGCCGTCGGGCACGGCCGGCTGGTTGGCGGGCCGCGACCTCCACGCCCACCACCACGTTCGGCGCGGTGACTCCGCGCACATGGAGCGCCTGGCGCGCCGTCTGGCGGGCCGGGCGCTGGGACTGGTGCTGAGCGGCGGCGGCGCCCGGGGCTTCGCGCACGTCGGTGTGCTGCAGGCCATGGAAGAGCAGGAGATGGAGATCGACCTCATCGGCGGTACGAGCATGGGATCGCTGGTGGGCGGGGCGTATGCCACGGATCGGCCGCTAGACGAGTGTGTGGAACTGGCCGAAAGGTTCTCCAATCCGAAGCGCCTCTTCGACTACACCCTGCCCCTGACCTCCATCATGGCGTCGAGGAAGGTCACGGGGGTGTTACAGGAGCTGTTCGGCGACCTCCCCATCGAGGATCTGTGGCGGCCCTTCTTCTGCGTGTCGAGCAACCTGACCCGCGCGGAGGCGGTCATCCACCAGACGGGGCGGCTGTGGGAGGCGGTAAGGGCCAGCATCGCCATACCGGGCATCTTCACCCCTATCCTGTATGGAAACGACGTATTGGTGGACGGGGGTGCGCTGAATAATTTCCCGGTCGACGTGATGGTGGAGCTTTGCGAAGGAGGCCCCGTGATCGGGTCCAACGTCTCTCCGCTGTTGGAGGGACGCCGTCGGTATGAATTCGGACCAAGTATCAGTGGCTGGCGGGTGCTCTGGAGCCGTGTGAACCCCTTCTCCTCCGCGATGAAGGTGCCCTCGCTGCTGGGCTCGCTGATGCGGGCCCAGGAGATCAGGAGCGTGTCGGGTCTGCGGCGCGCGGAGAGTCTGGCCGATCTGGTGATCCGGCCTGACGTCAGTTCCTTCGGCATTCTTGACTTTGCGTCCTACGAGCCAATCATCGAGATCGGTTACGAGGTGGCACGAGATAAACTGAGCGCCTGGTCCGGAGTGGATCGGGACGCGACGGCATAGCCTTCGCCCAGGCCCTGAGCGCGCAGGCCTCTGGCTGTGGGAGGCTCGCGTCCCACTCGGAGGCCCTAGCAGCATCCCCTGCCGCGGGTCCGGCTTTGGGCCGCGACGATATTCCAGGAGTCCCCCTGGGTGGTCCTCTCTGACCGATTCCAGTTGTGCTCTCAAGGGAGGGTTCCAGGGCCCCAGCGGTGGACGCGGGGTCACAGCGGCGCATGCGCGCTGGCGGTACTAGATCTGGGCGGCGCGAAGGGGGGACGGCCAGGTGCCTCAGGAAAGGGCGGGGCACCATATGCTTTCGGCAAGGGCGAGGTACCATGTGCTTCGGGTAGGAGCAAGACAGCGGACGGCCTGAGCGAGGACCAGGTATGGCACGAGGGGACCGGGGGTGAGCTAGCCGGGCAGGCTGGCTTCGCGAAGGGTGGGAGTTCGGGATGGCGGAGGTCTCGGCGCCAAGGGATGGCCAGGTGCCTGGCACTTCAACGACGCCTTCGGCAAGTGCCAGGCACCATACGCCCTTCGGCAAGGGCGAGGCACCGTACGCAGTCGGTAAGGGCGAGGCACCGTGCGCAGTCGGTAAGGGCGAGGCACCGTGCGCGGGTGGCGGCGTCCTGAGCTCCCTCCTGAGTCCAGACGTTCCGCGGGCATCCCGGCGATACAGTTCACCTTTCGAGAGCCCGGGCGAGAAACGCGGCGCGCTTCCTTTCGGCGTCGACGAGGTTCTCTCTTTTCAGGAACTGGTGTCCCTCATCCGGATACAGGGTCAACTCCACAGACTTGCCGAGAGCAATTAGCGCATCGCGAGCCTCGATGGACTCACTGGCAGGACAACGGGGGTCATTGGCGCTGCAGATGAGCTGGACCGGAGCCCGGATCCGATCGAGGAAGAAGAGAGGCGATCGTTCGTACCACAGATCGTGATTCTCCACGGGATCGCCCATGTTCTCGATGTCCCAGTACTGGAGATCCCGTCGACAATTCCGGTGTGCCGTGAACCAGTTGAGGAAGGGAACCACGGCCGAACCGGCCGCCCAGCGGTCGGGGTAGTGGGTCAGACAGGTCATCGTGAGATAGCCGCCGTGGCTCCATCCGGTGACGGCGATCCGGTTCGGATCCGTCCGTCCCTCCTGCACGAGGTAGTCTGCCCCGGCGACCACATCCCTGGTATCCACTCCGCCGAGGTCATAGCGGTTGGCCAGTTGCCACTGGCGCCCGTACCCGATAGAACCCCGGTAGTTGGGCGCCAAAACGATCCACCCTCGACTGACGAAATGCTGGATCACGGGGGTCCACGTCTGCTGGGAGATCCAGCTGGGGCCTCCGTGGATCACGAGCACCGTCGGGGCCGGGGCCTCGAGTCCAGCGGGGAGGTAGAGGAGGGCCGGGACCCCCTGGCCATCCATCCCCGGGTAGCGGATCTCCGTGGGCATGGTGAACGGCCCCTCGTCAAGATCCTCGGGAAGAGACCGGGTCAGTCGACGGACCTCACGGTCGACCAGAGAGAGCACCCACAAATCCTGGGGGTCACGAGGGCTGTCGAAGACAAAGACCACGTGCTCGCCGTCGGGCGTGAAGCGGGGAAGGTAGTGAACACCCGCCGAGACCTGGTAGGTGTCCACGTCTCCGCCCAGCGCAACGGCCAATACCGTGGTGGCACCCTGGCGCCGGAGAAAGACCAGCCGGTCTCCTTGAGGGGACCAGCCCGGAGTCTCATCATCGAAGTTGCTCTCGGTGACCCAGATGATCTCGCGGGCTTCAAGATCGTAGACGCCGATGTCGTAGCTGCCGCGCAGATTGGATGTAAAGGCGAGACGGCTGCCGTCGGGCGCCCACTCCGGTTCCCGGGCGTTGATGGGCCCGCCCGGAACGGCCAGTTGAAAGGGTTCGCCACCGTCGGAGGGCACGATGAAGACTCCATGGTCCTGACCCGTGGTCGCTGCCACCACTGCCAGATGACGGCCATCGGGGGACCAACGGACATCCCAGTCCGAGTAGGGGAGAGCAAACACGGGCCTGGGAGCTCCACCATCGGCCGGAACGACATAGGTATCGAAGCGACCCGAACGGTCGGAGATGAACGCCAGCTGCGATCCGTCAGGGCACCAGCTGAGGTTGGGCTGAAGCGCACCGGGAAGATCGAGGGTCAGGTTGGTATGGACCTGTGACTGCCGATCGTAAATGCAGGCATCGAGGGCTTCACTCCCGTCCACATCAAGGACATAGGCGATGCGTGCCCCGTCGGGCGCGTAGCGGGGCGCGAACTTCCCTCCCCCTCCCTGGGTGACCTGTAGGGGGCCCGAGGAACCATCGAGGGCAACTTCGTAGATCTCCCAGCGCCCGATCCGGTTCCATGAGAACGCGACGGTATTGCCGTCGGGGGAGACGTCGAAACCGCTGTAGGGATCGACGTGCGGCACGTGCAGCAGAGCTTCCAGATCGAGACAGGCCATAGCAACCTCCTTATTGATCCGCTAACCGGCCCCCTTGCGCGACGACCCGTTGGATCCGCCCGCCCGGATGCCGGCGTCTGGACACGCCGGAAGGATGAGTCAGGGTCTCCGTCCGCCGCAACACGCCCAGGAGGTCGGCTGCCTCCTCTGCGGAGATGTGGCGTGCGGCAGCGCGCGCCGCCGTCACCTCCAGGAGCAGCCTCCGGGCGTAGGCGTCGGCGATGTCCACGTCGGTAAGACTGGGCACGGGAGTGCCACCGCAGCACCGGTTGAGGCAGTCCCTCCGCGACCAGTGGGCAGGCATACGCTAACCTCCTTAGCACTGCCTGAATGCAGAGGACATCGTCCCGGCATATGGGCCCCGGCAGAGGTTGCGCCCCGGCAGCACGGTCGAGACCTCGGTCTTCAGCGAGCGTCGCTCGCGAGGGCCCGTGGGTTCTGCCGCTTCGGCTCGGCAGCCGATGCGCCCATCGCTCCCCGATTGGGCCTGTGAGAGCGTCACCCCAAGAGACGTTTGCTGAGCTGGACCGCCCCAACGGCATCGTCAGCGTAACCGTCGGCGCCGATGGAATCGGCCCACTCCGGAGTCACCGGGGCGCCGCCCAAGATCACCCGCACGCGATCGCGAATCCCGCTCTCTTCGAGAGCCCGCAGCACCTCTCTCTGGGCTGTCATCGTGGTGGTCAGCAGGGCCGAGAGACCAACCAGATCGGCGTTGGTCTCCCTCACCTTGTGCACAAACACCTGGGACGGGACGTCCACCCCGAGATCGTGCACCTGGAAACCGCTGGCCGACATCATGGTCGCCACCAGCGACTTGCCGATCTCGTGGATGTCGCCCTTCACTGTCCCGATGACCACTACGCCCGCCGAGTCGACGCGCTGCTGGCGGGCCTGAAGCTCAGGCTCCAGAACGGCCATTGCCTGCTGCATAGCCTTGGCAGCGATCACCATCTGGGGCAAGAAGTACTCGCCGGCCTGGAACCTCTCTCCCACCTGCTCGATACCCGGCACCAGACCCTGTTTGATGATGGTCAATGGCTCGAGGCCGCTAGCGAGGGCCTGTTGCGTCAGCGCCACGGCGGAAGCCGCGTCGCACGCCACAAGGGCATCCGTGATCTCTGGTAGAAGGGTATTCGACATTGGCATCTCCTCTGACATCAAGCCTCGGGCAGGGGCGGCAACTCGCCCAACCCAAACCTCTGAGCAGCCTGCTGGGTGATGGCGCGCAGCTCGGCGCGCATATCGTCCGACATGGATGTGGGCTGGTACCCGGCCAGCAGCTCGCGCACGCGATCTCCCGCGCGCTCCCAGGCCGTCTTGGCCCCCTGCCGCTTCCAGCCATCGAGGGACTTGCGGTCAATCACGCTGGAGGGCAGGACCTGCTCGTGGCTGAACCACCTCAAGGTGTGCGGCTGCGCCAGATAATCGGCCCGATGTCCCAGCTCCCGCATCAGCGTAAGGGCAATGGGATCCTCTCGTGGGTCTACGCCGGCGATCAGCCGCTTGGCCATGCCGATGATCTCAGCGTCGATAACCAGCTTCTCGTAGCTCTGGCAGCTCTCGAAATCCATCATGCCGGCACCGGAGACCATATTGACCCCCGCCAGAGCCGCGATCAGGGTCCCCCCGGCCGACTCCAGTCCACACTGGGCATCGACGACTTTGGCATCGGTCATCCCCAGATAGGCGTGGGTAGGCATGCCCAGGGCCTTGCCCACCTCGGTGTAGGCCCCGTCGATCAGCCAGGTTCCGACAGCGCCCATGGGCGTCGTCCCTTCGCGCATGTCGAAGGCAGCCGGCGACCCACCCCAGACAATGGGGGCTCCCTCCTGAGCCAGTTGACAGATTGTCACGCCGCTCATGCACTCGGCAGTGTGCTGGACAACGGCGCCGGCGACCGTGACTGGCGCGGTCGCGCCGGCCAGGGGCATGGACACCAACTCCGATGGGATCCGATGACGCGCACAGTCGATCATGTTCTGGCAGGTAAGGTCACTCCACAGGAGAGGCGGTGAGGGGCAGACGTCGAAGATAGCGATAGGACGAGCCACCAGCTCCTGCTGCCCGCCGGCGACGGTCTCCAACAGCTCCTTCATCGTCCACCAGGTGTCCTTGCGAAAAGCACCGGTGACGATCGGCTTGCGCATGTAGTTGAGCGCCAGGTAGAGGCGGTATAGGTCGCCCACCTCCTCGGGCACGTCGGAGCAGATGATCGCTGTGCTCTGAGCATCCAACTGGGGCAGCGTCTCCACCAGCTTGACGAAATCAACGAAGTCATTGGTTACAGCGGGGCGCTGCTGCTGAGTTTTGCTGTCGAGGATAGTGATGGCGGCCGAACCGGGGTCGAATTGCACGGAGTCACCACCATAGTGCACCACGGGCTCGCCGTCGAGATCGTAGAGATGGAACTCCGAAGGTGCCGTCTCCAAGGCCCTCCGGACGAGCTCCTCGGGGATGTGAGCGATCTGAGCGTCAAGATCGACGGGCGCTCCCGCGGCAGCTAGGAGCTCCAGCGCCTCGGCGTTATGGACCCGGACGCCGGGATCCATCAATAGTCCTAATCCCTCGGCGATGATCTGGTCGATCAGGGCGTCGCTCAGGAGTTTGAAGCACGGTCGCATTCGTCTGTCTCCTCGTATGATGAGCTTGTGGATAGAAGTTGCTCCCGAACCAGTCGGCCTTGGGTGGCTCAAGGAGCGAACCATCCCGGGAGGGCAGGAGGGGACGTCCATCATCCCGGCCTGCGCTGGGCGACCGATGCATTATACATCTGTTGACAGGGCTGTAAAGATGGAGACGGGGTCTGATCACGGCTCTGCAGTCTTCACGCTGAAGGTGACGGGCACTCTGGTCGAGCCGTCAGCAAGGGGGAACCCTACGTCAAGCAGCAGCGCTTTCGAGCCTTGCGGGCAATTCTGCCAAGAGGCAGCTCACTCAAAGACCAAGATGACAAGATCCCGGGCTACGTTGAAAGACACAGGCTTTCCGGTACAATTAACAGAATCTGACGCAGAGGCCCGGAGCGCGACCCACGACCGAAGCAACAGAAGGAACCAGAACTGCGGCAGCTCCGCACGGCAGAGGCGAGCCGTCCAGCAGAGGCTTGGCTTCACCGACGTCTGGGACTTCTGTCGGGACTACTGGTCACCGTTGGCGGGTTGGCCCTCCCTGGCGAAGTCACAGACAGTGTTAGGGATGAGTCGACCGCAGGATTGATGGGCCCGCTGCTCGCCGCTCTGGTCATCATGAAGACCATCGAGAACTGGAACTCTGACAAAGGGCGAGAGGGCGCAGTCTCTGGCACGTTGAGGATGTGTGAATCTGGAAGGTAAGGAGAGATGGATTCGAGGGACATCCGTGTAGCCGCTCGCGATATCCTCGGTGTGGAGCCGAGAGAGATCATCCACCTGGACTCAGGCAACAACGATGTAGTTAGAGTCGAGGCCGAGTGCGCCCACTACATCCTGAAACGCTTTCGGTCGACTCGCTACCGTGCGTACGAACGGGAGGTCGGGATGCGGGAATGCCTACGGCACGATGACCGGATCACGTTTCCTGGCATCCTCGCGTCGCTCGAGCGGGAAGGAACGCACTACGCCTTGATGGAGGATATAGCCGGGGAGAGGCTCCAGGAGATCTGGAACCGGAACCCGACGCGGGTCGGCGAGGAGACGAGCACTCTCGGTAGAATGCTGGGGTTGCTTCACGAGATACCGGCAGACGGGGCCCATCGTTTTCTGGAGCGGGAAGATGTCCTGTTCTCCCCAGAGTACTTCGGATGGATGATGGAGACGATCGCGCCCTACTCAGAACCGATGGGAC
>SKQX01000220.1 GCA_007118795.1 Thermoflexales bacterium
CGGCAGCGACAGCTGTTGCCCCCTTTGAAGAACCAGACCCTCCACTTGCCATCCCCACAGTTGCGACAGCAGCAGCCCCCCCAGAAGCACCAACGCGCCCGTGCGCGCCACCAGCAGCGAAAGACCGGCCACCGGCCACCGATCAACCTGATACCACGATGATCCATTGATCGTACGGTAGTTCTCATCTCGGAGGTCATCCAGCAGCTCATCGAGGTCACCCTCTGAAAGCTGCTCCCAGTTCCCCTCCGGCTCCGCTGCTTCATCACCCTGCCACAGTCCGTCGGCTCCTTCGATGAGCTGCAGCACCAGGCAACCAGACAGGAGCGCCAACAAGAGACGGAATCCGAAGGAGCCGGTGACGTTGAACAAGCCCAGACCTCTCATAAGCGGCGTGGCATCGCCGAATCGCGCTTGCACCTGAGAGAACCAGCGAGCATAATCCACCTCGGGCGATGGCGCTTGGGGGATCCAGGTGGTGAGCATAAGGCTTCCGGCAAGGCAGAGCAAGAGACCCGCCACCAGCGTCTGGCTGGTGGTGGCTCGCCACATGAGCCGCCAGGGATCTGCTAGTCGCTCGGGCATTCAGTTCCCACTCGGAAGACCTGCCAATAAACACAGAGCCCCGTCTCGGGGCTCTGTAGAAGAGCCACCCCTGGGAGTCGAACCCAGAACCTACCACTTACGAAGCGGTTGCTCTGCCGATTGAGCTAGGGTGGCTCATCGGCCGCAATTATACCAACAAGTGGATCGTTGGCAAATCATCCCCTCGACGGGGCCGCTCGAGTCGGGCCCGGTTCTCGCCACGGGCCTGATCCCTTGCCAGCCGGAAGATGTATGTTATGATCGATCAAATGACCAAACAGAAGCACGAGCTACGATCGTGGCAGCGCAAGCTTCGGGCTATGTGGATCACGGAACTGTTGGCCATCGTCGGCTTCATGGTCATTATGCCGTTCTTGCCTCTGTATCTCAGGGAGCTAGGAGTAGAAGGCGAGCGACAAACCAGGATCTGGTCTGGCGTGATCTTCTCTGCCCCCTCGATGGCCATGGTCATCTTCGCCCCCATTTGGGGCGTACTGAGCGATCGGCATGGTCGAAAGGTGATGGTCGAACGAGCCATGTTCGGCGGCGCCGTGACGATGACACTGATGGGACTCGTTCAAAGCCCCCAGCAACTGGCCCTTCTCCGCGTGCTACAGGGCGTCCTCACCGGTACTGTGACTGCGTCGACAGCGCTCGTGGCTAGCAGTGTCCCGGAGAACCGCAGGGGGTACGCCCTTGGGACGCTACAGACGGCCATCTACCTCGGCGTCTCTGTCGGGCCGTTGTTGGGCGGAATGGTGGGCGACTCTTTCGGTTTCAGAACCGCATTCTTCATCACCGGGGGGCTCCTGCTTTCCGCTGGTGTGGGAGTCCTCATTTTTGTGGAAGAACCCCCAAGACGTAAGCAGGCCGTCGCGAATCCAACCAGCGGCAACAGTGGCCAGGCTAGGCTGCACCAAAGCGCCTGGCGCCAACTGTCTCCGGTGCTGGGATCCGCGTCGATCCTGGCTGTATTGTCGCTGCGCTTCCTGGCGAGGATGGGAGAGGATTTGACTCGCCCCACGCTACCTCTTTTCGTGGAAGCGATTGCCACCCCTGGCGCGCGAGTGGCCACCACTACTGGCCTGATCACCGGCGCCGGCGCGTTGGGTGGCGCCCTGGGCGGTCGAGAGCTCGGCCGGGTCAGCGATCGCGTCGGCTACCGCTCAGTTCTGGTGGGCTGCTCCCTCCTGTGTGTCTTGTGCTATGCACCCCAATCGATCGTCGGTCGCCCTCTCTGGCTCGTCCCCCTCCAGGTCGGAGCCGGGATTGCGATGGGTGGCATATTGGCCTCGGTCAGAGCGTTACTGGCTGCACTGGGGCCGGAAGGACGTGAAGGCATCATCTATGGCGTGGAGCATAGCGTCTCTGCAAGTGCCAGTGCCGTCGGGCCCCTGCTGGGCAGCGGCCTGGCAGCGGAACTAGGATTGCGCTCCCCCTTCCTCGCTGCTGCTGGCGTCCTCGCCGTTGGTGTTGTCGTCGCCATCCGCTTCCTGCCCGGCCAGTGAGTCGCTCGCCCTCGGCACCTTGACCTGGCCCGGCTCACGAGTATAATGAAGCCATCGTCGAGACGGAGAGCGGAGATCACGGGTATCCTCAGTGTGAAAACGTTCAGCGGATTCGCGTCGGGCAAGGTACACATCGTTGGCCTTCCCGAATCGGTTTTCGCAACCCTCATCCCCATGATTGATGACCTGGCCGAGCTCAAGGCGACTCTGCATGTTCTCTGGCGACTGAGCCAACAACGCGGGAAGGTGCGCTGCGTCAGCTACCAGGACCTGGCCTCCGATGAGGTTCTGCTATCAGGGCTCGGCGAGAGACCGGTCGAGACTCTTCGCTCAGCCCTCCAGCGCGCCGTGGAGCGCGGATCTCTGCTTCGGGCGGAGTCCCCTGATGACGCCGGGCGGCGAGCCCTATACTTCGCCAATAGCCCCAGGGGACGCGCCGCTGTCGAGAGCGTCGCCCAAGGGGAGGAGCTACACCCGGTCGAATCAGCAGAGCGGCCGAACATCTTCTCGCTGTATGAACAGAACATCGGGTTACTGACCCCCCTCATCACCGACGAGTTGCGCGAAGCTGAGGATGTCTATCCCGCTGACTGGATTGAGCAGGCCTTTCGAGAGGCGGTCAGCCTGAACAAGCGCAGTTGGCGCTACATCCGCGCCATCCTGGAGCGCTGGCGGACTGAGGGGAAGGACGATGAGTCTCCCGGCCGATCGGGAGCGGCCGAGCGTCGTCGCTACCTCGAGTGGAAGTATGGACGCGAATAACGCACCCGCCCCTCGGGACGAACGGGCAGAGCCCTGCCCGATCTGTAAGGACCTGGGCTACGTTCGGGCGGACCACCCGGTAAGCCACCCGGACTTCGGCCAGCTCGTCCCTTGTGGATGCCGTGTTGAAAGACTGGCCTCGCGGCGTACGGAGGCGCTACGGGCCCTCAGCGGACTCCACGTGCTGGATCGGATGACCTTCGAGACGTTTGCACCCGCTGGTCACGGTTTGCCCCCTGACAAGCGAGAGAATCTCCGCTGGGCTTACAACGAAGCTCGAGCCTTCGCCGAAGAGCCCCAGGGCTGGTTGGTTTTAAAGGGCGGGTATGGTTGCGGAAAGACCCACCTGGCCGCCGCCATCGCCAACTGCTGTGTGGAGCGCGCCCAACCCGTGCTCTTCATCACCGTACCCGACTTGCTCGACCATCTGCGGGCCGCGGTCGCCCCGTCTGCGCCCGGTGGGGGGACCCCGACCTTTGACAGCCGATTTCAACAGATGCGTACGGTGCCCGTTCTCATTCTGGACGACCTGGGTACGGAGTCGGCCACTCCCTGGGTTCAGGAGAAACTGTACCAGATCTTCAACCACCGGTATAACGCTCGTCTGCCCACTGTGATCACCACCAATCACGACTTGGAGGACATCCCTCTCCGCCTCCGCTCGCGCATCGTCGATCCCGATCTGAGCCAGATCATATCCATCAAAGCCCCGGACTACCGCCGATCGGGCGTAGCTCAAGATCAGTCGGACGTGAGCAGCCTGAGCCTACACCGTAATCAGACATTCGACAACTTCGATCTGCGCAAAGGCGAGTTGAGTTCGGACGAGGAGGCCAGCCTCCGGGAGGCCTACAACAAAGCCCGAGCCTTCGCCCGCGAACCGGAAGACTGGCTCCTCTTCACCGGCACCTTCGGATGTGGTAAGACCCACCTGGCTGCCGCTGTGGCAAACTTCCGGGTGAATCAGGGGCTTCCCGCGCTATTCGTCGTCGTGCCGGATCTGCTCGATCACCTGCGGGCCACGTTCAACCCCAGCAGCACCGTGTCGTTTGATAAGCGCTTTGAGGAAGTCCGGCGCACCCCCTTCATCGTCCTGGACGACCTGGGCACGGAATCAGCCACTCCATGGGCGCGGGAGAAGCTGTATCAGATCTTCGACTACCGGTACAACGCTCGTCTCGCCACCGTCATCACCACCGCGAATCAGATCGATGATATCGACCCTCGTTTGGCGACTCGGATGCTGGACGTCAGCATCTGCACGCCGGCTCCCATTCTTGCCCCTGCGTACCGGGGTGGGGCGCCACGATCCAGACGCTTCCGCACGCGGAGTCAATAGGAGCATTGGGGGCGTGCGCGGACCCGGAGAAGTGTAAACACAGGCCACACCGGAGGTTCTAGTGCCATACCAGGACACCAACTTCAGCGGCACCCGGCCTCAAGATTTCGCCTTCTCCCTGGAGGCGGTGGACGGGGACGCCCGAGCCGGTACAGTGCACACTCCTCACGGTCCGGTGCCCACGCCGGTCTACTGTCCTGTGGGGACCCACGCCACCGTCAAAGCGGCCTCCCCGCGGGTATTGCGCGACCTGGGCGTCACTCAGATTCTGGCGAACGCCTACCATCTGCACCTGCGCCCGGGCGATGAGCTGGTCGCCGAACTCGGCGGGCTTCATCACTTCATGGGCTGGGACCGGGCTATCCTGACGGACTCGGGCGGGTACCAGATCTTCAGCTTGGCCGATCGGCGCGAGATCGACGCCGACGGGGTCACGTTCCGCTCTCATATCGACGGCTCTCAGCAGCGCTTCACTCCCGAGTCGGTGATCGCTATCCAGGAGAATCTGGGAGCAGACCTGATCACGTGTCTCGATGAATGCCCTGACCCGTTCAACTACGATTACAACGTCGACGCATTGGAGCGAACCCACGCCTGGGCCCGTCGCTGCAAGGCCGTGAAGTCCCGGTCCGATCAAGCCCTTTTCGGCATCGTGCAGGGAGGGATCTTCCCGGATCTTCGGGAGCGCTCCGCGGAGTTCCTAACCCATCTGGGCTTCGACGGCTACGCCATCGGGGGCTTGAGCGTGGGAGAGAGCAAAGAGCAGATGCACGCTATTCTGGAACTCGTGGACGACCTCCTCCCGGCGGGCCAAGTCCGCTATCTCATGGGCGTCGGCACGCCCAGTGATCTGGTGGAATGCACGGCGCGGGGCATCGACATGTTCGACTGCGTACTCCCTACCCGGATGGCGCGCAACGGCGGGGTTCTTACTCGCACGGGGCGCCTCAACATTAGCAACGCCCGGTTCATCGACGACTCGCGGCCGCTGGAATCAGGGTGCACCTGCTACGCCTGCGCCCACTTCAGCCGTGCCTACCTCCGTCACCTCAACTGGGCCGACGAGATCCTGGGCCACCAGCTCATCACCATCCATAATCTCCATCTGATGCTGACCATCGCCCAAGAAATTCGCCAGGCTGTTCTAGAGGGCCGGTTCCAGGACTACCGAAAGGCTTTCTGGCAGAATAGGTCTCAGGAATAACAGAGGGGCGGTTACAAGCACCACCCCTTGCGAGACGTCTGTCCTGCCGACGTTAGCGCCGAACCCCCAGCTATCGCTGTGCCGTCAGCACAAAGGGCAAGGTGCGTAGGACACCCCCCAGAATCACCATCATCTCGACAGCGCGTTTCAGGGAGAAGACGCCCTCGAAACCCTCCTTTAGCGTCATCGACCTCACCTTCCACTCGGGACCCAGCTCTACCCGGAGCCGACGGTCTTCGTAGATCCGACCGTCGTCCCCCGATCTTAGCGAAAGGAACGACTCGTCGCCGCCTTGCCGTCGTCGGATCACCCACTCCCCCTGGGCCCGCTCGATGTGGAACGCATTGTCCTCCTCGCCGTTGAAGCCATCCTCGCTGAGGAACAACCGGGGCTTATCGGTGAAGGGGCGTCCCTGATGGACGCAGAATGTGGTGCAGTTGCCGCACTCATTGCAGAAGTCATCCACGTGCAGGATCTGCCGGGTCTGAGCGACCTCGAAGCGTTCGTGACCGACGATCCGCAGCTCGCCCTCCGCGCAAGCCAGTGTCGGCACCTGGACTTGCAGCGGTGCCGTCCGATAGGCGTAGTTTGCCCGGTTGGGACAGACCTCGACGCACTTGTCGCATAGCTGGGAGCATTGCAGGCAGCGTTGCGCCTCCGCACGAGCCTCGCTCTCCGGCAGAGTCTGCTCGACGAGCTCGAAGTCACGGCGTTGGCTTGACGAGAGGATGGGGATGGTGCGCGCCGGTTTCTTCCTTGCCCGTGCGTACTTGACCCCCAGGACATCGTCAGGGTCGAGCGTCGGCATGGCAACACTCGGTCGCCGGAAGGGCACCTCCAGCTGATGACAGATCGCCTGCGCGGCCCGCTGACCATCCGCGCACGCCTGGATAATGGTCGCTGGGCCCCGCACGGCGTCGCCTCCGGCGTAGATCAACTCCTCGTCCGCGGCGCGGCCGGTCTCCGGCGTTACGCGTATTCTCTCCTGGTCCTTGAGCCAGACGCTGCTTCCATCCAGGAACGAGATACTAGGCCGCTGGCCGATAGCCACGATGACCTGAAGCCCACGGTCGTCGCCTCCCCCTATCTCGAACTCACTGCCCGCCACGCGCACCGGCCGGCGCCTCCCGTCGGACCCACACTCTCCCAGCTCAGTGCGCACGCACTCCACCGATACTACCTGGCCCTCCTCCAACAGAATCCGCGTGGGTGAGGTCAGCTCCCGAAGCTCAACCCCTTCGGCGAACATGGCTGTGATCTCTTCCGCATCAGCGGGCATCTCCTCCTCGGTCCGGCGGTAGACGATGGTCACGCGTCCGTCGGTCAGGCGTTTCGCCGTTCGGGCGGCATCCACCGCCGTGTTCCCCCCGCCGATGACGACCACGTCCCCTTCAAGGGGAAGCGTCTCACCCTGACTTACCCGTTCCAACAACTCCAATGCGTGGTAGACGCCGTCCCCGTCCTCCCCCGCGATGCCCAGACGAACATCCCTCTGCGCACCCGACGCGATGTAGACCCCATCGAATCCCTGCGCCAGGAACGTCTCGGGTGGTTCGGTTACCTGGTGAGAGATCACGATCTCCGCTCCCAACTTCTTGATCCGCTCGACGTCCTTGGCCACCACCTGACCCGGCAGCCGGAAAGCGGGTGCGATGGCGGGCATTCCCCCTGCTCTGTCTCGGGCCTCGTAGACGTATGGGCGAACCCCACTCAGGGCCAGATAGTAGGCTGCGGAGAGCCCCGAAGGACCCCCGCCAACAATGGCAACTCGTCGCCCTGTCCATTCAGGGGGGTCTATACACACGGACCCATTCTCGGCCACAAACCGCTTCAACGCCCGAATGGCCACGGGCTCGTCGTAGTTGCTCCGGGTACAGCGGGTCTGGCACTGGTGATCACACACATAACCAGTCATATGGGGAAGCGGATTTCGGTAGAGCACCACCTGCAGAGCGTGGTCGTACGCCCCCTGAGCGATGAGCCAGGCGTACTCGGGCACGTCCTGCAGGACCGCACACTGATCTCGACACGGCGCTGCGACACAATCGAACAGGCCCAAGCTCGACTCGACCTTGGGGAGGTCGTAGGGATGATAGCCCTTCTGATACCGCCCGGCTTGGTCGTCCGAGCCACGCCCCAAGGCCCGCGCAACCTCCCCCGCGAGGCAAGACTGGCAGTCGAGAGCGAGTTCCTCCAAGCTTCCCACCCCCCTGTTGGCCATGTGGTCCTTAAGGTTCTCCAGATACTGCAGCAACCTGGAATAGCCCCCGGGTTTCAACAGGTCCGACACCGCCGTGACGGGGAGCGCACCGCAGGAGAGGATGGTGCTCACGTTGAGGGCGTCTGCTCCGCCCGAATAGGAGACGTTCAACCCGGGACCAGATCCTGCTGGTGAACTCTCCTCGAACTCCGCGCTCAGCGCTCGGAAGAGTGCCATCGTGATGGGATACAGAGCACGGCCGGACATGTAGATCTCCTCGCCCGGGAGCACGTCTCGGTGATTCGCCATGGCCAGCGTGTTGCTCAGCTTGACGCCAAAGACAAGATCGCGCTCAGCCGCTGCCCGCTTCAACGAACCGATCAAGGCCACCGCCTGCTCGTATGGCAGGTCGTGGCGGAACACGTCGTCGGGAATACGCATCTCCCGGAAACCGAGATGGTCCTTCAGGATAGCTCTGACCCGCTCCGGCCCCAGCAAGGTGGGGTTCAGCTTCACAAACGTGTGGAGCCCCCGTTCCTCCATCAGATAGCGGCTGATCTGCTCGATTTCGCCAGGTGGGCAACCATGCATCGTGGAGAGCGTCACGCTATTGGCGATTTGCGAAGGAATCTCGATGTTGGAAAACTGAGGGAACTTCTCCCTCAGGATCCCTCGAAGCTCGCCGATCTCCCGGGACCCATCCTGCAGTCGGTCCATGAAGCGGGTCATCGGCTCATTTCGGATGCCCTCCAGGTCATACCCCACGCTAAGATTGAAGATCGTACCGAAGGGCACCTTCCCTTCAAACCGAAGCAAGCGACGCAAGACGTGGATCAACACCCAGGCCTTGATGTACTCCCGGCCCGACTGCTCCAGCTTCAGCTCCTGGGACCACTCTACGTTGTATCCCTCGTCCGCCATATCGATACACGGGCGTGGGATCTCCAGCTCGTCCCGGACTTGCACCGTCTTCAGTTCGATGAAACGACCGCCGGAGAGCCAAGCTGCCAGGATGTTCTGGCACAACTGGGTGTGGGGTCCGGCTCCCGGGCCGATGGGGGTGGCGAGCTGGTGACCGAACAGAGTCGTGGCGTAGGGGCTGCCTGGGTCGGGGGTATAGAAGAGCGAGCGAGGGATGCCGAAAAGCGTTTCGTTGTGCTCCAACTCCACCAGCATCCAGTTGAGAAGGTTCTCAAAGGGTTGGATCCGCATCTCATCCGACATAGCTCTCGCCTTCGGTCGTGCTAGCCCGGCTATCCGGCATTGCCTGCCACGCGGCACGTCAGTCGCGTGCTACCCTTTCTCCTCCCGAGCGTAGGGGATAGCGAGCGCAGCCGGCGCACCCACCCGTTTGCGCAGCGCCTCCCACCAGGTGATGAGCACCAGAACCACGATAGTGGCCACATAGGGGAACATATTGAGCAGTGCAGCCGGCACTGTCGTACCCGCAGCTTGCATACGGAACTGGACGGCGTTTATGCCACCGAAGAGCGCCGCCCCCACCACAGCCCGCAGCGGATCCCACATCGCGAAGATGACCAGCGCTACGGCGATCCAGCCCCGTCCCCCGGTGATGTTCTCCGTCCATCCTCTGGTATAGGCCAACGACAGATGCGCCCCTCCGAGCCCCGCCAGGGCACCCCCGAGCATCGTGTACAGATATCGAGTGAGACCCACGCGAATCCCCATGGCATCAGCCGTCTCCGGGTTCTCCCCCACCGCCCGCAGGTACAAACCGCCCCGCGTCTTGTACAGATACCACGCGGCAAACGGTACGCCGACGTACAGGCCGTAAGTCAGAAGATCCTGGTTGAAGAGGGAGGATCCGACGAGCGGAAGATTCGACAGGTAGGGAATCGGAAGTCGATCAAGAGCCGGCCCAACCAGCCCCACCAGACGGGTACCTTCCGGCCCCAGCCTCTGCCCCAGGAAGCTCGCCAGGCCCGTGCCGAAGAGCGTCAGCGTCAGCCCGCTCACCACCTGATTCGCTCTCAGGGACACGGAGAGAAAGGCGTGAACGGCAGCCAGCGCCGTCCCCACCAGCAGCGCCGTTAGCACAGCCAGCGCCAGGCTACCCGTGTGAAAGGCGACGGCGAAAGCGGTGACCGCGCCCAGCATCATCATCCCCTCGACGCCCAGGTTAAGAATACCAGATCGTTCCGCGTATATCTCGCCTAGAGTGGCATAGAGAAGCGACGTCCCAGCCCGCACGGTAATCGATATGAGCGAAGTCAGGAGGGGCAAACTCATGAGCCAGCCTCCTCCAGCCCCGTCTCCTCCGGCGTCCGAAAGTCCTCCGTTGCGGTCCGCACGATCCGGAGCCGATACTCTGTGAACAGCGCTCCTCCCAACATAGGGAATAACAGCGCACCCTGCAGCACCAGCCCGACCGCAGCTGGCAATCCCATCGCCATCTGAATCTGGTCACCCCCCACCAGCAATCCAGCCAGAAGGAATCCGACCAGCAGCACGGCCCAGGGGTTCAGCTGCGCCAGCCATGCCACAATGATAGCGGTATAGCCGTGTCCCACCGTAAGGCCCTGCTGCAGCCGCCGCATCACGCCCGTGACCTCACACACGCCGGCCAGGCCGGCCAGACCGCCGGACACCAGCATAGCCACTAACATGAGGCGGGGGATGTCTATCCCGATATAGCGAGCCGCTTCAGGATTCTCGCCCACGATACGGAGCTCAAACCCCCATTTTGTCCGCTGCAGGACGAACCACAGGACGACTGCAGCCACCACAGCGAAGAACAACCCGAGGTGAGCCCGCCCGTACAGGCGGGGAAGCCACGCCGTCTCTGGTAGGCGCGCCGTGCCCGGGAACCCGTATCCGGCGGGATCTCGCCACGGCCCATGATACATATGCGAGACGAGGAGGATGGCGACGTAGTTCATCATCAGCGTGGTGATCACCTCGTTGACCCCCAGATAGGCCCGGAGGGCGGCCGGGATGGCTGCCCACAACGCGCCTGCCAGGGTGCCTGCTAGGATGGTAATCGGCAGCACCGACCAAGACGGCAATCCTTCAGACGCGAACAGGGCCACACCGGCCGCGGTGAGGCCGCCCATCGCCAACTGCCCCTCGGCACCAATGTTCCAGAACAGCATGCGGAAGGCGACGGCCACAGCGAGACCAGTGAGCATCAAGGGAATCGCTTTTACAAAGGTCTCTGCCAGCGCACGGCTGCTCCCAAAGGCCCCGCGGGCCATCGCCGCGTAGGCTGCCCCTGGACTGACGCCGGAGAAGAGCAGCAAGACCGCTCCAAACACCAGTGCGAAGACCAATGAGATCACGGGAACCAGAACCCTGACGGTGTGAGACACGCGCTCCCGCTTCTCGAAGACGATCCTCACGTCGCCATTCCTTCCTTCTCCATCCCATCCCCGGCCATCATCAGCCCAATCTCGTCGCGGCCCGCGTCGTCTGTCTTCCTTGTGCCGACAATCTGGCCCTCGAACATCACCGCGATCCGGTCGGCGACCTCCAGGAGTTCGTCCAAGTCCTCTGATATCAGCAACACAGCCGTGCCCCGGTCACGCTCCTCGAGCAACTGCGCCCGCACTGCCTCCGTCGCGCCGACGTCAAGACCCCGGGTGGGGTGAACAGCCACCAGCAGGCCCTCACAGGCCGTCAGCTCGCGAGCCAGGATCGTCTTCTGGAGGTTGCCTCCCGATAGAAACTTGACCCGAGTCTCGGCTCTCGGGGTGACAATAGCAAATCCATCGATGAGCTCTTCAGCAAATCTTCTCATCCCTTCGGGATGAAGGACCGGGCCCCGGGAGAAGGCCGAGTCGCGATACGCCTTCAGAGCCAGATTCTCCGCGACGGACATATCTCCCACCAGGCCCATCCCTATTCTGTCCTCGGGGATGTGGGCCACCCCCGACCTGATCGCCCTCAGTGGTCGGCAGTTGGTCATGCGTTCCTGGGAAACGTATACCTCCCCGCCCATGGCCTGGCGAAGTCCGGTGATAACCTCTGCCAGCTCCCTCTGCCCATTGCCGGCCACCCCGGCGATCCCCACAATCTCTCCTGCGCGGACCGTAAGAGACACCCCCCGCAGGGCGGGCAATCCCTTGTCATCCAGAGCCCGCAAGCTGTCCACCTCGAGCACAGCATCTCCCGGCTCACAGGCTGTCTTCTCCACGCGGAACAGTACCTCTCGCCCTACCATCAACCGAGCCAACGCATCTGGAGACGTCTCCCGTGTCAGCCGAGTCGCTACATTCTTCCCGTCGCGCAGCACAGTGACCCGATCCGCGAACTTCATCACCTCGCGCAGTTTGTGCGTGATGAAGACCGCCGCCTTGCCATCTCCAATCACCCGGCGGAGAACCTCAACGAGGTCATCGACCTCTTGCGGGGTCAGCACGGCCGTCGGCTCGTCCAGAATTAGAACATCCACATCTCGGTAGAGCAGCTTGAGGATCTCCACTCGCTGCTGCTCACCCACTGAAAGCTGCCATATGTAGGCATCGGGGTCGACTTTGAGGCCATACTGCTCACCCAGCTCCTGCAGGCGGCGCTTGACGCCACCAAGATCAAGACGGAAGGAGAGGTCCCGAAGACCCAGCACCACGTTTTCGGCTACCGTCATGGTCTCCACCAGCATGAAGTTCTGGTGGACCATACCGATGCCCAATTCGTAGGCGTCGCGAGGAGACCGGATCCCCACCCGTTCCCCCCTGACATATATGGATCCTTCGTCGGCCCGATAGAGGCCGTTCAGCACGTTCATAAGCGTGGATTTGCCGGCTCCGTTCTCCCCCAGCAGCGCCAGCACCTCGCCCTGGTACAGCTCCAGGTCCACGTGGTCGTTAGCGACCACTCCAGGGAAGCGCTTGGTGATGCCCACCATTCGAAGCAGAGGCTCCTGCGATTCTCCCACCGTCATCTTCTGCCCCACGATCCCCTCAGCCAAAAAAAGCAAGGGGCAGAGCTCTAGAAACCCTGGATGGGCTCCCTGCGAACGCTCTGCCCCTCTGACTGCGTTACTATGACCTATCCAGGTTCGCCGATCACGCCTTCGACAAACCAGTCCATGTTCAGCATCTCCTCATCCGACAGGCAAACACCGTCGGCCACGGCCTCATCCCCGTCCTGGTCCGCAATCGGACCGCAGAAGACATCCCAATCTGTGTTCAGGATTCGTTCTCTCTCGGTCTCGACTTGCTGGCGCAGCTCATCGGGAACCAGCGGGCTCATCTCTGCCAGCATGACAACGCCGCTCTCCAGATCGCCCCAGAACTGCGATGTCCGCCACGTGCCATCGATGATGTCCTGCACCGTGTCGACGTAGTAGGTGCCCCAGTTCCACTGCGGGCTGGTCAACACGCTGTCCCCCACAAATTGGCGCATGTCGGAGTTGTAGCCGATGCTAAGCATCCCACGCTCCTCAGCTGCCTTCTGAGGTTCTGTCGTGTCCTGGTGTTGCGCAATGATGTCTGCTCCCTGATCCAACAGCGCTTCGGCGGCTTCCCGCTCGACCACCGGGTCGTACCAGGTGTTCGTCCAGACGACTCGCACCTCAGCCTCGGGGTTAACTGACCGAACCCCCAGCGTGAAGGCGTTGATCCCTCGGATCACCTCTGGGATCGGGAACGCAGCGACGTACCCAATCAAGTTCTCCTCCGTCATCGCCCCCGCCACGAGGCCCGAGAGATAACGGGGCTGGTAGATCCGGCCGAAGTAGGTGGACATGTTCTCCCGGGTCATGTATCCCGAGCAGTGCTCAAAGACGACATCGGGGAACTCCTCCGCTACCTCGTATGTGTCCTCCATGTAGCCGAACGAGGTCGTGAAGATCACGTCCCATCCCTCTTGGGCGTACTGCCTGATAACACGTGCAGCATCGGGACCCTCGTCCACATCCTCCATATATGCGGTTTCGACCAAGTCCCCCAGCTCATCCTCCAGCATCAAGCGACCCCGGTCGTGCTCGTACGTCCAACCCAGGTCCCCCGGAGGGCTGATGTAGACGAAGGCCGCTCGCACCGGCAGGTCTTCCTCCGCAATCTCCTCTTCAACAGGCGGTTCCGTTGGCTCCGGCGTCGCCGGTGGTGCACACGCACCTACCATGAGAGCCAAAACCACCAGAAAACCAACTGATCCCCACAACCGTCTACTCACCTTCCTCCTCCTTATTGGTATATCAACTCGTGGAACGACCCGAAGCGACGAAGACAGTCTTGCTCTCACCAGACGGCCTGCTAGGGAGCGAGGCCGCGACACTCCTCACCAGCTGGCTGCCTGGAAGTGCTCCCAGATGATATCATGATCTCGGCACCTTAGCAATTCAACCTCTACATCCCCGTGGGCAGGTGAAGGAAGACAGTCTCCAGCTCGAACTCTTCCTCCAGGTGCCGCGCCAGGGCCTTCACGCCCAAAGTCTCTGTAGCATAATGGCCTGCGAAGAAGACGTTGAGGCCTCGCTCGGCCGCCTCGTGGTAGCGGCTGTGGCTCGTCTCGCCCGTCACGTAGGCATCGACCGCTTCTTGCTCCGCCTGATCCATCATCGAGGCGGCACCCCCGGATATGCATCCAACTCGCTCGATTTCGTCCGGGCCGTGGTCGAGCACTCGGATTGGGGGCCTGCCCAGCGCCTCCACCAGCCGCCCGAGAAACCCGGGCATATCCAGGGCGCGATCCAGGACACCAACCATCCCAATCTTCAGCCCATTCTGCTCACCAAAGGACCTCACGTCCTTCAACCTCAGGAGACGGGCCATCTGGGCGTTGTTGCCCACCTCGGGGTGGGCATCCAGGGGCAAG
Source organism: Thermoflexales bacterium (assembly GCA_007118795.1). Lineage (GTDB taxonomy): Bacteria > Chloroflexota > Anaerolineae > B4-G1 > B4-G1 > SKLM01. Next base: position 14,376 of record SKQX01000220.1, read on the forward strand.
TGCGCTGCGTAGAGCCCGCACCGTCCGTCGATCAGTGTTCTGACGCGCCGGAGATGGAGGCCCGTCAGCAACTGCGATTCACTCCAGAAGAGCCCGTGGTGCACCATCAACAGCTGCGCCCCTGCAGCCACCGCGCGCTCAAACGAGGCCTGGCAGCCATCGACGGCGAAGGCGACCTTCGTCACCTCCTCAGGACCACCGACCTGTAGCCCATTCTGCGACTTGTCCTCAATCTCAGCAACCCGAAGGAATCCGTTCAGGTACGCCACTAGCTCGTCCCGTCTCATATCCCTCCCCAATCTGTTTGGCAGCCGAAAAGCTTAACGCACTCTCTTCCCCAGCAGCTCCCGCAGCAACGACCTGGCCTCGCCGCTTCTCCCCCGCTCGAAGAACAGCTTCACCTTCTCCCTATTCGTCTTGATGAGCATCTCATCGGACGCCTGCTGACCGTCATCGTAATCGAACCCACCACCCCTTATCCTGATCGACACGACATCACGGTGATCGATCGAGGTATTACTCGAGCTCTCTGCCAATATCGCCTCTGGCGTCATCTGCCAGTACTGCTGGTGTACACGGTGCCACGACCTCGCCGTCGCTGCCGTCCGCGCGAAAAACCCTTTCCCATCGGCCTTCGCCTCCGAGGCCGCATCCTTCGCCGCTTGCTTCAGCATCTCGTTCGTCACCTCGGCGAACAGGATACGTCGGTCCGTCACCACCAGGTTGAACACCTTCGAAGAGAACAGGCCTGTCTTGCGGCGCATGGCAGGGATGATCCCGGCAATCCGTTCATCGTCTGTTCCTGGTGCCTCTCCTGGCGCATCGGCCGCCGCGCGCTCCTCAGGCCGCTCTGATGTGCTCTTCGAAGGCCCCAGTTCCGCCCTTTCCGCCAGCTGAACGGGAGGTGGGGGAGGAGCTGGCGGCCCGAGAAGTCCGTCTACCTCGGTCGCCACCACCCAGTCGGCCATCCCCTCACACCACACGAAATCCTGCGGCCTAACCCGCCCTCCAGCCGCAAACTCACGCAACTGCGGCCAGCTGTACGGACCGTACTGCTCCCCTTCCCTGCTCAGATACCATTGTTCAGACATCGCCCTTGTCCCGTCTCCTTTTCCTCGCCAACTAAGAGATCCAGCCCATCACGGACCTGGAAACCCCAATCCGCGCCGGCGGAGAAGCCCCTCGCCGCTTGGGCGACCCGGTCCTACCTCCGGAAGTGAACTAACCCAGCTGTCCACGCTCTGGCGGCCGTCCCTGGCTGTTGATCCGGCGTTCCTCAATCCCTCGATACCCGCTCCAACAGGACCAGGATGAACCACAGCCCCAGCAGCGTGGATGCACCCGCGGTCAGACAGGCCAGACCCAGAGCAGCAGCCCTCAGGCCGTAACTCAGCGCGATAGCCAACCCGCCCCCGATGATCACGAATCCAACCACCGCCCACAGAAGTCGGTACTCCTCCATTCGGCGCCTGGTGCGGCGATCGGACCCCTCTCCCCCGTCACTCAGTTCAAACCTCGCCCTCCTGGGCACCTACTACGAACAACGGCACGATCTCGAACCGCTCCACATCGACCAGCCCCTGATCGGTCAGCCTCAACTCCGGGATCACCTCCAGGGCGAGGAAACCCAGCGTCATCAGCGGGTCATGCAGCTCCGAACCCAGGTCGTGAGCCGCGCCCACCAGCTCATCCATCTGACGGCGGACCTGGTCCATAGGGCGATCGGCCATCAGGCCGGCAATTGGAAGCGGGACCTCGGCCAGCACCCGGCCCCCGGCCGCGGCAACCAACCCGCCCTGGAGCTCGGTCACGCGGCGCGCCGCAGTCATCATGGACCGGTCGTCGCATCCGGCGACAATCAGATTGTGGGCATCGTGGCCGACGCTCCCCGCCAGCGCGCCCCGCTCAAGGCCCAAGCCCCGCACGAACCCGAGACCGACGTTACCCGTCCGCCCGTGTCGCTCGATCACCGCCAACTTCAGGATGTCACGCTCCGTGTCGGCGATCATCTCTCCGTGCGACACCGACATTATCTCAACCAGGTGCTCGGTGGCGATCTGATCGGGCACAACACCAATCACACGCGTTGTGACGTCACCGCCGACATCGGGTGCCGGAATGGCCAGGCTCAACTCCTCCCAGGCAACGTCGATGGTGCGGCGCACGGACTGGGACCCTGGGTCGTCCTCATCCCAGTCACCGACCAGCTCCCCATCCCGGCCTACCAATCGCCCCCCGGCGAAAACCATCTCTGCGCGGAAGTCGAGCAGGTCCGAGAAGACGATCATGTCGGCTCGCTTGCCAGGGGCGATGCCACCGCGATCTCGTAAGCGGAACCACTCGGCCGCGTTCAGCGTCGCCATACGAATGGCCATCACCGGGTCAAGTCCCTCCGCCACAGCCAGCCGGACCAAATGGTCCAGGTGGCCCTCGTCGAGCAAGTCGGCGGGATGCCGATCGTCGGTGCAGAAACAACACCGCCGGCTGTTCTCCGCCGTCACCGCCGGCACCAGATCGCGCAGATTCCTCGCTCCCGTCGCCTCGCGGATGAAGACCCTCATCCCCAGCCGCAGCTTCTCGATCATCTCGTCGGCTGTCGTACACTCGTGATCGGACCCAGGACCGGCACCGACGTAAGCCTGGAGCCAGAGCCCGCCGACACCAGGTGCGTGGCCATCGATCACGCAGTTCCGGAAGGCCTCGATCTTCTCCACCGCCCCTGGGTCGCCCAGCACCAGACCGGGGACGTTCATGAACTCGGCCAGGCCGATGACACGCGGAAAATCCGCCAGTTCGACCAGATCGCCTGCCGTTAGTTCCGCCCCCGCGGTGGCCAGGTCCGTCGCTGGTACACACGAAGGCAACATCACGTAGAGGGTCAGACCCAGATTGCGGGCGCTCTCGAGCATATAGCGCACCCCGTCAGCGCCGCACACGTTGGCGATCTCGTGAGGATCGCTGATCACCGTCGTGGTCCCCCGAGGGAGAACCGCGCGCGCAAAATAGGGAGGGGTGACCATGGACGACTCCACGTGAACGTGGGCATCGATCAGCCCGGGACAGACATATCGCCCGCCAAGATCGATCTCCTCCCTGGCCTCAAACGAGACGGGCCTGCCCGTCGAAAGAGTTCCAGTCGCGGCGACGCCGACAATGGTATCCTCGGCAATGACCACGTCCCCTCCGACGACCTCACCAGTGAAGACGTTGATCACCCGCCCGTTTCGGAGCAGTAGATCAGCAGCCTCGTCCCCGCGAGCGATGCTGACAAATCGAGTCAACTCCATGAAGAACCTCCTTGAATCAGCCTCTTGACTGAACAACGGATCTCCATCCCTGGGCTAGTCCGCCGCAATCCCGCCTATAGCGGCTGTCGCACCAGGAACCGCCCCCTTCCCCTTCGTCCGCTGAATCGGCCCTGATGGTAGATGATCTCACCCCGAGAGATCGTGGCCCTGACGGCGCCACGGACGGACATTCCCTCGAAGGGCGTATAGCCGGCCGCATGATGGAGCTCATCGGCCCGGATCTCGGACTCCACGGCCGGATCATAGACCACGATGTCGGCATCCGAGCCGGGCTGCAGCGTCCCCTTGGTGGGCCAGATCCCCCACAGGCGAGCGGGGGCCGCACACAGAAGGCGGACGATGTGGCACAGAGACGTTCCTCCCCCCAGATCTCCATAAGTGAGCATCAATGGTAGCAGCGTCTCTATGCCGGGCAGGCCTCCGGGCGTCTTCCGGAAATCGTCTTGAGCCAGCTTCTGAGTGACGGTGTAATCACAGTGATCGGTGGAAACCAGGTCTACGAACCCTGCCTGGAGGAGCTTCCACAGGCCGACCTTCTCCTCCGCGTCCCGCAGAGGGGGCTGCAGGACGTAGCGCCAGGGCTCCGGCCCCTCGTAGAGTCGGTTGTCCAGAAGAAGATACTGTGGACAGGTCTCGCAAGTGACGCGTTGCCCCCTCTCCACCGCATCGCCCACCAGGGAGACCGAGCGAGCCGTGGAGCAGTGACAGATGTGTACGGGACACCCCGCCGCCTCAGCCAGGAACAGCACCCGGTTGATCGCCTCCTGCTCAGCTAGCGGCGGCCGGGACCGACCATGGTACCGCCAGCTCGTCTGTCCCGATCTCGTAAGCGAATCAACCCGGCTGGCGACCAGGTCGTCGTTTTCGCAGTGGATCAGGGGGAGCACGCCGTGCCGAGCGGAGGTCTCCATCAGCTGCAGGATCGCAGCATCTCCGACGAAGTAATTGGGACGGTAAGTAGTATAGAGCTTGACGCTCGGGGCCCCCAGATCCGCAAGATCCGCAATCTCGTCCTCCCGATGGGGCGGCAGATCCGTAACCATCACGTGAAAGCCATAATCGATCACGGCGTCCTCCGCCTCAGTTCGACGGGCCTCCACCGCCTCTGCCAGCGTCCGGCCCGGAGACTGGGTGGCGAAATCGATCACCGTCGTCACGCCGCCGCAGGCCGCGGCACGAGTCCCGACAAACCAGTCATCCTGTGTGCGAAACCGACCTGTGTCTAGACCGACGTGCGTGTGCGAATCGATGACCCCAGGTAACACATAGCAGCCTTCGGCGTTCACTACCCGCGTATCGTGCAAAGCCGGCAGCCCTCGACCGATAGCCTTGATTCGCTCCCCTTGGGCGAGGACATCGGCCTCGACCAGGCCCTCCGGGCCCACCACGGTACCCCCTCGCACCAGTAACGTCGCGGTCGAATATTGCCGCATACGCCGCACCCCCTCCTCCATCGAGCCTTTGCCCTTCCGCACACCTCATGATACATGGGAAAGCACAATTCACAATGTGACATCTCCTAGAGGAGCGAGCGGCCTGCCTGAGTTCTAGGTGGTGTCCCACACCACCGCGGGATGGGTCCGGTCGCGGGCCGGGCTTCTCGTGGACGCGGAAGCGACACCGGCGATGAATCGTTCGGTCAGAACCCGTGCGGAGTCGGGATTGGGTCTGGATGACAACTAACGGGCACGTTCCGCAATGGGGCATGCTCAGCAACTCGCCAAAGGAAGAGAGGGGCCGTTCGCAGTCTGGAGTTGAGCGAGGATCGGCAGGTCGATCGCAGGACAGGCGCGTCGGAGGCGTTTTCGCCTTTGCGGGGGACCGAGGGAGCGTAGCATTCAGTCAAGCGACCAGCTGCCATCCGACCTTGAGGTCCCGGTCGAAGACTCTTTCGAAGAGGTCTCCCTTCCTTTGGGCCGCCTCCCGCTCAGGTATGGGGTACATACGCACGTCGCAGGTCACAACGATCCTGCGAGCGTCGATCTCGCACCAGAGGTCTTCGACAGCTTTTCGATGAGTGCGATCCAGGCCGTCGGCCACACGCAGAATCGCCGCCAGGATTGATACTCGATACTGATCCACTGGGGACAGCGCGGAGAAGTGATCATGCTTGTCCTTGGGAAGCGCCCCGCGGTGATAACGGGCAATGGAACCCATGATAAGTCGCTCACGCTCATCGACGGACACGTCGAGCTCGTTAAGGATCAGGCGCAGTGAAGTCTTGTGATGGCCTTGCTGCCCCTCCACCCAGCCTATGTCGTGCAGCAAGCTACCGCACCGGAGCCAGAAGTGCTCCTGCGGACCGAAGCGATGCAGCGGCTCCAATTCGTCGAACAGGCGCCGTGCCAGATAGGTCACGTGATGAGTATGACGGGCCTCGTAGTCACAGCGTTCCGCCAGCTTCACCACGGCCTTAAGTCGTCTGCGCTGCTCCCGCTCGCTCCCTGGAATAGCTTCCGTGACCGGCGCATCCCAAGTCTCAGGTGCTTCCATCACTACATCCAGGGCATAGCCCTGAATCATCATCTGGGCGAACGCGTCGGGCAATCTTTGCTTGCGGATCGCCGCCACGGCCCGGCCGACCTGATAAGCCACCCGGTGATGATGCACCTGAGAATCGCACCCACTGGACCGTCCGAGCTCCAGGAGGGCGTAGCAAGCACGCGGATCGCCATCGTCGGGCCGACCGACGCTCCCGGTGTTGATGAAGGTCACGCCGTTCACCTCTCGTACGAAGGGTTCATGTGAGTGACCACAGATGACCAGGTCGGCCTCCACCATCGAAGCGAGCTCGCGCAGCCGTGGTTCTGGCGTGCGGGGGGTCAGATGCTCGTCGCTTGAAGCGGGGCTACCGTGGGTGAGCAGGACACCAGACCCACCTGCTCGCAGCGTCCGGTGGCAAGGAAGTGCGCTGAGGTATGCGCGGTTTGCTGGAGTCAGGACGTGATCGGCCCACTGGAACGCCAGAAACCTCTCCAACCGCTTCTTCCACCGCCACTTCCTCCGCTTCTTGTTGAACTTCAATACCCTGAGGTCGTAGTTGCCGACAATGCTCACGGCGTTCTCGCGTCTCAGCCGCTCGATCACCTGGTTCGGGAAGGCTCCGTAGCCCACGAAGTCACCGGCGTTCCAGATGGCTTCGATTCCCTGCTGGGCCGCGTGGTGCAGAACCGCCTCCAACGCCGGCAGGTTGGCGTGTACGTCCCCGATCAAGGCCACCCTCACCATCTACGCCTCGCCGTGCCAAACCCCTCGATGCTCGATCAACCACTGCTGCGAGTTGATCCGGGGCTCATCGTCTCCAGGCACCACCCGCTCATAGCTACCGTCCGCGAGCATCCGCCGGGCCTTCACATTGTCCTGCAGGTGGACTCTCAGAATCTGATCGCGCAGGGCCGTCTTGAGGCCGGGATCCTCAATGGGAAAGAGCGTCTCGACGCGCTTGTAGAGGTTGCGGGGCATCAAATCAGCGCTCCCTGTCAGGATCTCCTCGTCGCCGCCGTTCCGGAAATAGTAGATGCGAGCGTGCTCCAGAAAGCGTCCGACGATGGACGTCACCTCTATGTTCTCACTCACACCCGGCACGCCCGGACGGAGACAGCAGATGCCCCGGGGCTGCAACTCCACCTTCACCCCTGCCTGAGAGGCGCGATAGAGCGCCTCAATGCAGTGTTTGTCCACCAGTGAGTTCATCTTCAGGGCGATATGGCCGTCCCCGCTCTTCTCGTGCTGCTCGATCTCACGGTCGATTCGAGCGACAATCTGCTCTGCCATCCTCCCTGGAGCGACCAGGAGCTTCCGGTACTCATCCTTCCGAGAATAGCCGGTCAAGGCGTTGAACAGGTCGGACAGATCGACCCCCAGATCGGGATCGCAGGTGAAATACCCCAGATCGGCGTAGGTCCGGGCGGTCACGTCGTTGTAGTTACCCGTGGCGCTGTGCACATAGCGCCGGATGCCGTCGCGCTCGCGGCGCACCACCAGGCAGATCTTGGCGTGCGTCTTCAGCCCCATCAACCCGTAGACGACGTGCACACCGGACTCTTCCAACGATCGCGCCCACACGATGTTGTTCTCCTCGTCGAAGCGCGCCTTCAACTCCACCAGAACCGCGACTTGCTTTCCGTTCTCCCGCGCGTCCATCAGCGCCGCCACGATAGGGGAGTCCGGGCCCACCCGGTACAGCGTCTGCTTGATCGCCAGTACGTCCGAGTCTTTCGCAGCCTCGCGCACGAACCTCACCACCGGATCGAAGCTATCGTAGGGGTGATAGAGCAGCAGGTTATGACGGCGGATGACGGAGAAGATGCTCTCCTCCGTCGCCAGCTGCGGAACCACCGCAGGTTTGAAAGGCGCGTCCTTCAGGTCCGGTCGGTTCACTCCCAGCAACTCCATGACATCAGCCAGGCCCAGGGGACCGCCCACAGTGTACACCTGGTAAGGGGCCAGCCCCAGGTTGGTCATCAGGACATCGCGAACCTGGTCCGGCATGGTCTCGTCGATCTCCAACCGCACCGCCGAGCCGAAATGGCGCTTCCGCACACTCTCTTCAATGGCCACCAGCAGGTCAGACGCCTCATCCTCCTCGATCTCCGGATCGGCGTCTCTGGTGACCCGGAACGGATAGGCGGCTTCGACCTCCACCCCGGGGAAGAGCATATCGAGATTGGCACTCACCACCTCCTCCAGCCAGACGAAGTGGTTCGACATCGCCTGGGCCAATCCCAGGCTCGCGTACTCGTCGGCCGTCTCCTCACTGGGTATGCGCAGCAGCCGCGGGAACGTGTTGGGCACTTTCAGCCGGGCGAATCGCCGACCGTGTTGCACATCGTTGACCACCACCGCCAGATTCGTGCTCAGGTTCGAGATCAGGGGAAAAGGATGACCGGGATCGAAGGCCAGCGGCGTCAGGGCCGGGAATATCTCCTCCGCGAAGTAGCTGCGCATCAGCTTCCGCTGCTTGCGCTTCAGGTCATCGTAGCGGAGCACCTTGATTCCCGCATCGCGGAGCTTCGGAAGCAAGTCCTGATGCCAGCAGTCGTACTGCTCACTCAGCTGCGGCAGCAATTGCCTACGGACAGCAGCCAGCTGCTCGGCCGGGGTCATACCATCGGGCGGGGCCTTCAGCGCGCCGGCTGCCAGCTGCCGCCGCAGCCCGGACACGCGCACCATGAAGAACTCGTCCAGGTTGCTCGCCACGATGGCCAGGAACTTGATCCGCTCCAGGAGCGGATGGCTCTTGTCGAGCGCTTCCTCCAGCACCCGCTGGTTGAACTCGGTCCAGCTCAACTCGCGGTTGATGTACAGGCTAGGGGCCTTCAAATCGATGGCATCTACCCGGTCTTGGTGCTCGGCCTTATCTTTCTTCGCCATCAAGCGCTCCTTCGCAGGTCCAGCAGACGATGGACGAGCCACGACGGTAGTTTCGCCCTGCCTCCCCCCTGTCGCCAAGGGAGGATTGGCGATCCGGGCACCGACCATCGTGCACGGTCCGCCATCCACCCGCCGGCACCTCGGCTGCGCTTAGCGGTGGCGGACGACGAAACGTATCCTCGCTAATCATCACCTGTCCGTCGCCTGGCCCTGGGTGAGCAGGTCTCGGCGCGACGTCGTCGCGCCCCCACCGTACACCTTGGGCACGAAGCTCTGCTCGCTCATTGGAGGACGCACGTAACCCGATTCTTCCGCCCCTCTCGGCGGCAACTCCTCCAGAGGCGGCGTCAGATCTTTGTAAGGAATCAGGTTCAACAGATGAGCCATGCAGTTCAGCTGGGCGTGCTCCTGAACATCGGCATCGATGACGTACCACGGCGCCTCATCGATATTGGTGTGGGCCATCATCGCATCCTTGGCCTTGGAATACTGCACCCAGCGTTTTCTAGCCTCCCGGTCGATCGGCGTGAGCCTCCACCGCGTTCTGGGGTCCGCCATCCACCTTTGAAAGCGCGATTCCTGCTCCTCGGCGCTCACCGACAGCCAGTACTTGATCAAGCGGAACCCTTCCCGCACCAGCATACGCTCGAACTCGGGACACTCGTTTAGAAAGTGACGATACTCCTCCTCGGTGCAGAAGTCCATCACCCACTCCACACCGGCGCGGTTGTACCAGCTGCGATTGAAGAAGACCATCTCGCCCTTGGCCGGAAAGTGCTTGGTGTAGCGCTGAAAATACCACTGCTCCTTCTCCCGGTCGCTGGGCTTCCCCAGGGCCACCGAGCGTGCCACCCGCGGTTTCAGCCCCTGCGTGATCCGACCGATCATCTCCGTCTTGCCCGCCGCGTCGCGCCCCTCGAACAACACGATGACCCGCATGTTCTGATCCGTCACCCAGGACTGCAGCTTGATCATCTCGGTCTGCAGCCTGCGTAACTGTTGTTCGTAATACGCCTGCGTGATGACTCCGTTCTCGTCATACTTCTCCATGATACGCTCCTTATCCCGGCCTCCCCCGCCTGCGGTCTTCCTCAGTTGTCATCAAATTTCCATCCGTAGACCAGAGGGACGTGGTTCAGCCCCTCTGCCCTTCGCGGCCGTTGGTACGCCGAGTCCCTTCGCGGCGGGAAGTCCACCGGGTCGGGGGTCAGATCCTGGTACGGGGTAACGGCCAGCAAGTGGGCAATGCAGTTCAGACGGGCGTGCTTCTTGACATTGGCCTGTACGATGCGCCAGGGCGCCTCCTCGATGTCTGTATACGCGAACATCGCGTCTCTGGCCTTCGAGTACTCGTCCCACCGCGCCCGAGACTCCATGTCCATGGGGCTCAGCTTCCACAGCTTGCGCGGATCCTCGTTTCGGCTGCGGAACCGCCGCTCCTGCTCCTCAGCGCTGA
>SKQX01000063.1 GCA_007118795.1 Thermoflexales bacterium
ATTCCCACCACCAGGATGGAGCGGGTCTCGGCCATGATCCGCCGGGGGTCTGCTCGCTTGGCGACAGCGTCGGGTCGGGCCAGGTAGCTCATCTCCCCGTAGTACCCCCGGCTCAACCAATCTCTGTAGAAGTCGGCGTGAGATCCTGGGTCGGGCTGGGTGATGCCCAATAGATCGAAGCCCAACGCCCGAGCGTGCCGCTTGATCTGATTGCCTGTCGGAACCATAAGAGTACACTATAGCGCACCCAGCCGAGCGTGTCAACGGGATGTGAGGACAGCGCACGGACTTTCCTCTGTGGCCAAGGTGACCGCCACTTGGGAGCGCAGCATGATAGCCCGAACCAGCTTAAGAGAGCGTGTGATTCGGTTTTGTGATGTCTTGACCGAAGTGCCGGTCACCTCAATGGCGAGAATGATAAAGTCCTCGGGGCAGCGCTGCAACCGTCTTGAAGCGTGGCAGGAACCGTGTTAGGCAAATTCGTGTCGTCCTTTGGCCTTTCGCTCGCGCGCGTGTGTAGTCGCGTGTGTAGTGTAGGGCGGCCGGAGAACTCGGACCCAGCTAGGGTTTTTCACTGTCTTTGCCTTCTGATGGGACGCCAGCTTACTACTGCGGATCCGGTGGGAGGTCCCGCCCAGCCACGCCGCGCCGGGCCGGGGGCTCTCATCCCACGATCACCCTCTACCCCACTCGTCGCACTTCTTCGCTTGCGCGTTGCGCGCGCCCGTGTTATAATCCACCCCGGATAGACGCAGCCTTCGAAGTGGGGACCCCCCACTTTTTTTTGTAGGGCTGGATCGCACTCGTACGTCGTAGTTTTCGTCGGGATGGAGTCCCGACGCTTTGCTGTGAGGGTAGCGGCGTCTGGGGCTCAACCCGGGGCGAGAGCGGGGAGATCCCGTTGGCAGGAGAACATAATGAAGTCGGAATTCTTGTTGGCGTTTAACGAAATATGCAGTGACCGTGGGCTTCCCAAGGCAGTCGTGCTGGATGCTGTGGAGAAGGCGTTGGTCTCCGCGTATCGTCGCAACATCGATGCAAATACGGTGGAGAACGTCAAGGCTGAGATCGACCCTACCAGCGGCCGGGCGAAGATCTACGTCGACAAGGAGGTCGTGGAGGAAGTAGTGGATCCCGCCTGGGAGATCAGCCTGACAGAGGCGCGCATGATCGATGTGGATGCCGAGTTGGGGGATCTGATCACTGTTGAGGACACTCCAGACGACTTCGGCCGCATCGCGGCGCAGACGGCCAAACAGGTGATCCTCCAGCGAATCCGCGAGGCTGAGCGCGATGTGCAGTATGAGCACTATGTCGAGCAGGAAGGCGAGATCGTGCACGGCACGGTGCAGAGCGTCCGGTCCAATGTGGTCCTGGTCAACTTGGGAGGGGCGGAGGCCATTCTGCCCCGCAGCCAGCAGGTGCCGGGTGAGAGATACCACATTCATCAGCGCTTGCGGGCCTACGTGCTCGAGGTTCGGAGCACGAACCGCGGCCCCAAGATCGTGCTGTCGCGCAGCCATCCAAAGATGCTACGCCGGCTTCTCGAGCTCGAGGTGCCAGAGATCTTCAACGGAACCGTCGAGATCAAGGCCATATCCCGTGAGGCGGGCTCGCGCTCCAAGGTGGCGGTGGCAGCCCGCCAGCCAGGGGTGGACCCCGTGGGTGCTTGTGTTGGGATGCGCGGGGTGCGCATCAAGTCCATTGTCAACGAACTCGGCGGCGAGAAGATCGACGTCATCGAATGGAATCCGGACGCGGCTACGTTCATCGCTAAGGCTCTCAGTCCGGCCCGGGTCCTCAGCGTGCGGATCGACGAGGATCCCGACGGGCGATCGTCGGCGAGCGTCGTCGTTCCTGAGGATCAGCTCTCGTTGGCTATTGGGCGAGCTGGGCAGAATGCCCGACTGGCGGCTAAGCTGAGTGATCATCGCATCGACATCCAGGGCGTCACCGAGGCGGCTACCTGGGCGCTCCAGCGGGTCAACGAGGACACCGACGTCCTCCCCAGTCTGGGCCCGGCAGCCGAGCTGCTTCCCTCTGTTGCCAGCATCCTGCAGCGACACGAGGAGGAGCGAGGCATGCCGTACTCCAGCGAGGAGCTGCTGAAGATGCGGCGCGTCATCGAGGGTGTGTGGGACCACTATGCCGGCCTGCGTAGACTTGAGCGCGAACGTCGGAGGGCCGAGGAGCGCGGTCGCCTCGAGGCTCTGGAGCAGGCGCGGCAGGTCATCCCAGATCGGGCCTACGAGACCTCAATTGAGGCGATGGATGTAGGGACGCGTATGGCCGGTCGCTTGGAGGAAGTAGGATTGACCACGGCGGGTCAGGTGATGGAGCGGTTGATCATTGAGGGGGACGAGGGGTTGCTGGAATTGGACGGGGTTGGCCCCAAGACGGTCGAGCAGGTTAAGGAGGGCATCAGCGAACTGGGTCTGCTCGAGGAGGAACCTGTTCCGACTGAGGAAGAGGTCGCGGAAGACGCGATTCCAGGGGCCGTCGAGGAGGCTGAAGCTCTCGTCGCCGAGGAAGAAAAGCCCGAGCCGGAGTCGGCGGTAGAGGAGGAAGAGGCGCCCGAGGAAGAGGAGGTCCCGGATCCGGCCGCCGCCCTGCAGAGAGCTATGCAGGGTGTGCCGGCGGAAGCTGAAGAGGAGGCGGAAGAGCCCGCGCCGGGAGAGCTGGAAGAGCCGGAGTTCTTCTTCGACGAAGAGGAGCCCATCGATCGGGAGGAGAAACTCAAGCGAGAGCGAGGACGTCGCGTGCAGCTCGTCTACGATGAGGAGACCGGTGAGCTGGTTCCGCGCCGCCGGCGCAAGCGTGAGGACGGGGTCGACGAATGGTCGGAGTTTGCCGACTACTAGGACGACAACGGTATGAGCAGATCAACTCGGAAGCCCAAGCGGATTCCTCAGCGAACCTGCGTCGGCTGTCGTAGCGTGCGGCCCAAACGCGAGTTGGTGCGCATCGTGCGGACGCCGGAGGGCTGTGTCGCAGTGGACGAGACGGGCAAGCGGAGTGGGCGGGGGGCGTACCTCTGCCCGCAAAGCAGTTGTTGGGAGAAGGCTTTGTCGAAAGGGCATTTGGGCCGTGCGCTGCGGACCAGTGTGACGGTAGAGACTCGGTCTCGGCTTCGGGAGTACGCGGCCGATCTCCGACCAGAGACTGGTGCATTTGAGAAGGGAGTGGGTGAAGATGAGTGACGAAGTGATGGTTCGGGAAGAAAGTGTGGTAGAGATCCCAGAGTTCTTGACGGTGCGGGAGTTGGGCGAACTGCTTGAGGTCAGTCCCATCGATGTCATCAAGGAGCTCATGAGCGCCGGCGTGATGGCGAACATCAACCAGGAAATCGATTTCGAGACAGCCGCCATTGTGGCCGAGGAGATGGGGTTTGAGCCTGTCGAGAAGGCTCGGGTCGCGGCGGAGGAAGTGGCCGAGGAGGGCCCCACGCCGTTGTGGGAGCGCTTCTATGCCGAGGAGCCTCCTGCTAACCTGAGGCCGCGCCCACCGGTCGTGACGACCCTGGGGCACGTCGATCACGGGAAGACGTCCCTGCTGGACGCCATTCGCCAGGCCGATGTCGCCGGCGGCGAGGCCGGTGGCATTACCCAGCATATCGGCGCCTATCAGGTGGAGCATGACGGACAAACGATTACCTTCATCGATACCCCGGGTCACGAGGCCTTCACCGAGATGCGGGCCAGGGGCGCCCACACCACGGACATCGCCATACTGGTGGTGGCAGCCGACGATGGCGTGATGCCGCAGACGATGGAGGCGATCAACCACGCACGAGCTGCCCGGGTGCCCATCGTGGTGGCGCTGAACAAGATGGATCTGCCCACCGCCCAGCCGGACAAGGCGAAACAAGAGTTAACCGATCAGGGGCTGATTCCGGATGACTGGGGTGGAGAGACCCTTTGCATCCCCGTGTCCGCCAAGCAGAAGACCGGGCTGGGAGATCTTCTGGATGCTATTGTTCTGGTTGCCGAGGACTCCGAGCAGATCAAGGCGAATCCCGACCGGCCGGCTGTGGGGACGGTGCTCGAGGGGCGTCTGGATCGGGCTCGGGGTGCGACCGCGACGGTATTGGTGCAGAATGGCACTCTCCGGATAGGGGATGACATCGTCGCTGGGCTTAGTTGCGGTCGTGTCCGCCAGATGATCGATCAGGACGGAAACCCGGTGAAGCAGGCGGGCCCCTCCACTCCCGTGCTGGTCCTTGGGCTCTCCGATGTGCCTGAGGCCGGGGAGATATTCAAGGTGGTCTCCGAGTCCTGTGTGGCCCGCGATATCGTCGCTCAGCGGCAAGATGAGCTCTCAGCTCAGGCTCCCGGTCCGATGAGGACGTTCACCCTGGACGACTTCGCCAGTCGCATCAAGGCGGGGAGGCTGAAGGAGCTCAATCTGATCATCAAGACGGACGCTCAGGGCTCCATCAACCCGATCGTCACATCGCTGGAGCAGTTGGGCGATGAAGAGCTAAAGGTCAACATCCTCCACGCTGCGCCCGGCAGCATTGGTAAGTCGGACGTCAATCTGGCCATCGCCTCCCAGGCGATTGTTATTGGCTTCAATGTCAAGCCGGACCCGGCGGCCCGTCGCCTGGCGGAGAGCGAGGGCGTGGACATACGCACCTACGGCATCATCTACCATCTCATCGATGAAGTCGATCAGGCCCTCAAAGGGCTGCTCGAACCGACTTACGTGAAGGTCTTGGTCGGCGAGGCGGAGGTGCGGGATACCTTCCACATCCCTGATCGCGGCACGGTGGCCGGATGCTACGTGCGGAAAGGCGAAGCGAGACGGAGCGCGAGGGCTCGGCTCGTCCGGGGCGGTGAGCCGCTCCACGATGGGCCCGTGTCTTCGCTGAAGCGCTTTGCGGAGGATGTACGCACGGTCCGGAAGGGGTACGAGTGCGGAGTCGGACTGGCCGGGTTCGACGACTTCGAGATCGGCGACGTGATCCAGTTCTATGAAGAACGGGAGAAGCAGTCCGAGTAGAGCCGACGAGTGACATCGCTATGGGGAAGAAATACCAACGCCGGATATCAGACTTAGTCCACGTTCGCCTCACCAGCCTGCTGGAGCGGAAAACGAAGGATCCCCGCCTGGAGATGGTGACCATCACTGACGTGGTGGTGACGCCCGACGCCTCACGTGCCGACGTCTATTTCAGCACCCTGGGGGGAGAGGATGCCCTGGAAGACGCCAGGGAGGGCCTCGAGAGTGCCGCGGGCTGGCTCCGACGTGAGCTCGGGCGCCAACTGCGACTGCGCCAGACCCCCGAGCTGGTCTTCCATGTCGACCGCTCGGTAGAGCGCGGCGAGCGCATCTCCTCGATCCTCGACGAGTTGGGATTTGGTGACGAAGACATCGACTCTGAGACGAGTTAGTCAACTCCTTCACGAGGCTCAGCAACCCCTGCTGATTTGTCACGTCGCTCCCGACGGCGACGCTCTGGGCAGTCTGACCGGGTTGGCCCGTGCCCTGCGATCGATGGGGCTGTCGCCCATCGCGGCCTGCGCCGACCCGATTCCCGCCTCGTGCGACTATATCCCTGGCGTCGAGTCCGTGGTTCAGGATGTGAACGATTTCTTTGATCTGGTCGTGGCCATCGATTGCTCAGATCCAGCCCGCCTGGGCCGGTTTCAGGAGCTCCCTCACTTCGATCAACACCCGCTGATCAACATCGACCATCATGTGACGAACGTCAACTTTGGCGACGTCGACCTGGTCGATCCCCGGGCAGCCGCTACTGCGCAGCTTGTGCTCCGTCTCCTGGACCATCTGGAGGTTCGCCTGGATGAGACGCTGGCGACCTGCCTGCTGGTCGGCTTTGTCACGGACACACGGGGTTTTCGCACGGACAACGTGAACTCTCAGGTGATGAGAGCAGCCGTGCGGTTGATGGACGCCGGCGCTTCCTTGCCCTACGTGGTACAGCACGGCCTTGATCGCCGACCGCTATCGGTCATTCGTGTGTGGGGAGCGGCACTCTCGCGGCTGCGCTTCGAGGATGGGATTGTCTGGAGCAGCATGCCTCTGGAGATGCGGCGTCGGGTCGGCTACCAGGGAGATAGCGACGCGGGTCTGGCGAGCTTTCTGCTGAGTGCCGAGGACGCCCGGGTTGCGCTAGTCCTCGTGGAGCGAGAGGATCGGGCCATCGACGTGGGTTTGCGGGCTGCTCCTGGCTTCGATGTGGCCCGCGTGGCTCTCCGATTCGGGGGAGGGGGGCACGTCCTCGCCGCAGGTTTTGAGACCGAGGGGCCCCTGGAGGCGGCGGAGGAGCGGGTGCTAGAGGTTCTGCAGCGCGAACTGAGATCTCAACGATGCAGCAGCGATGCCTGAAGGAATCCTCAATCTCGATAAGCCGCGGGGGCGCACGTCCCACGACGTCGTAGAAACGGTTCGCGAGCTCACCGGTATCCGCCGCGTGGGCCACGCGGGAACCCTAGACCCTCTGGCTACCGGAGTCCTGCTCGTGTGCGTCGGGCGAACCGCGACGCGGATCGCTGAGTTCCTGATGGCCGCGCCGAAGATCTATCGCACGGATGCGCGCCTGGGGATAGAGACCGACACCTTCGACGCCGAAGGAAAGGTCGTCGCGAGGTCACCGGTCGATGTGAGCCGCGGTGAGATCGAGGTGGCCCTGAATCACTTCCGTGGGGCCATCGAGCAGGTCCCACCCATGTACTCGGCCGTCAAGCAGAACGGGGAACCGCTCTATCGCCTGGCCCGTCGTGGGGTGCAGGTGGCCCGGGCTCCGCGGCCCGCGCGGATCTACTGGCTCGAGTTGGTCGCTTGGAGTTCGCCGACCTGTACGCTGGAGATGAAATGCTCGCCCGGCACCTACGTGCGGGCATTGGTTCACGATCTGGGTCAGAGTCTTGGTTGTGGTGCCTACGTCACCCGTCTGACCCGGCTGGCAAGCGGGAGTTTTCGCCGGAAGGACGCCGTCGCCCTGGGCCAGTTCGTGCGGAAAGCTGAGCAGGGTCGCTGGAGTGACCTTCTCCTTCCCATAGATCAAGCCCTGGCCGATCGCTTCCGGGCCATCCATCTCTCCGATGAGACCGCTCGGAAGCTCTGCTCCGGGCAGCGGATTATTCACCGTCAGGGAGCGGAGGACGGGGCGATGGTCCGTGTCTATGGCCCTGGGAATCGCTTCCTGGCCCTGGCCTCCTATGAGGCTGATGATGGGGTCTGGCGGCCCCGGAAAGTCTTCGTGTCGCAGTACTCGGAACGGGATCCCCACGATGACGGGCCAGGCTGATTGATGCGCGTGGTTCACCGCTTGGGGGATGTTGACACGACCTCGCGCTGCCACGTTACCATCGGGGTCTTCGACGGGGTTCATCTGGGGCACCAGCGGATCATCCGGGGCCTGGTAGACGTCGCACGGCGCGCGGGCGGAATCGCCGTCGCCCTTACTTTCGATCCCCATCCCGCTGCTGTGCTCGGGGAGAACCCCCCGGCCCTCCTCACCACGGTCGGCGAACGCATCGAGCTTATGGCGGATCTTGGTCTCGACACGCTGGTCGTCTTCCCCTTCACTGAGGAAGTGGCTCACACCCCTGCTGCTGACTTTCTGGAGCGTGTCACTGACACGCTCCAGTTGGCTGAGCTGTGGGTCGGGCCGGATTTCACCCTCGGGCGGGAACAGATTGGAGATGTCGAGTTCCTGCGGCGTATGGCGTCTCGGTCAGACTTCGAAGTGCGGGTCGTCGAGCCCGTCAGGTGGGGAGGGGATGTTGTGCACAGCAGCCGGGTGCGACGTGCGCTGGGGCGAGGTGATATCGACGAGGCGGCCGGTTGCCTGGGGCGCCCCTATCGGCTGCGAGGGGTCGTCGTCCACGGGCGGGGGCTCGGTGCCAATATCGGCGTGCCCACGGCTAACATCGCGCCGCCGCCCAACCGCCTCATCCCTGCGCCCGGCGTCTATGCCTGTTGGGGACACACCGAGCGATACGGCGTCTTTCCCGCGGCGACTAACGTAGGTATCCGTCCGACCTTCGCAGCTCCAGCTGCTGCGTCAGGGTTGACCGTGGAGGCGCATCTTCTCGACTTCGATCCGCACCTCGATCTGTACGATCAGGTGCTGGGGATCGACTTCATCGCTCGTCTGCGGGATGAGCGGACCTATCCGACGTTGAACGCGCTGGTGAGCCAGCTTCACGAGGACATCGCGCAGACTCGAAGTCTTCTTCGCCAACGAGCCCCGGCCGCTACGTGACGTGATCGTCTCCGGGCTAGTCCGCCCCTGGGCCTGAGCAGGCCATCGGGGAAGTCCGAGACCGCTCCCTCAATCGCGGCCCCCGGCGGGTGAATCATCCAGACCCCGTCTCGCCTCGACTGTCGTTCTATCGCAGTCCGCCGATCTCGAATGAATGGGCCAGGAGTTCCAGGATAGCCACCGAGGTATCTGGTCTTCGGTACTGAAGCTCGATCAACTGGGTCTGTCCCGCTTCCACCAACCAGGGCAGCCGGGGGGTCGTCGAGATCAGCTCGCCGGTCCCGTCGTCGGAGGTCAGGACTATAGCTGTCGATTCGACGGTCAGGGGATGCGCCCCCTGGTTGCGCACTTGCCCCAGGATGATCAGGGTGCCACCATCGTCGCTGAGGAAAGCATCGTCGATGATCACCTCCGCCTGAGCTTCGGCATCGGGGCCCTCTTCCCCTTTGTGGGGGATCACGATACCCGCCGTCTCCAATCCGGGCCGAGGTGTGAACACCCACCTGAGGCTCGAACCGGGCAAGCGCTGCGGGACCAGATAGCCGGCCGTAGCCTGAGCCGAGGCGCCCGGCGCGATCTCTCCGCTGAGGGGGCCGTTCCGTCCTGCCTCGCTGGCGGAGCGAGAGACCAGATACGTGTTTCCCAGATCATCCAGCAGCCTCATGGAGAACGGATGGGTCGCCAAGTCCGCATCTCCCATGTTCTCCACCGAGAACTCCACTAGATAGTACGTGGCCCCTGGGGGCAGATCGTCCGCTCGGTGGGTGTAGGCCTGCGTGACCGTGACCCTGACATCGCCGACAACCACCGCTTGACCGACTTGCCCTGCCCCTTCCGGAACAGCGGGGTCTATTGGTCCCTCCTCCGCCAGGTATGCAGCTGTCGCCACTTCCCACGTCTCATCGGCGGCCAGGACGAGCGTCAGCTGTGGGCTTCGCTGCGCCATCACGCTCTCATCGCCAGCTGGCGCTGTCCGGCGCTCGCCAAAGCTGAAACGCAGCCCGGTGCCGTTCGCGAACTGGAGCTCGATCGGGTCCCCCGTCACTAGACTGGTCAGCAGTGCCTCGTTTTCTGCCGTCGGTTCCAGGCCGACCACGTAGTTGACCACCGTCCCGCATAACCACAGTGCCACATCGGATCGCTCCGCCGGGTAGCTCCAAGTCTCTACCTCGGGTGCAATGGGCTCCAGCGAAAAGGTGATCCCTTTGGCCGTTAGCGCCACGGGTAGGCCGATGCTGATCTCGACATCTCCACTGCTGACGATGACTTCGCAGTCCGGCGTTGGGCCCACGGGGGCTTCCAGCTCGGGGGATGGCGGCGTCCCGTCCGCCGTCTGATCCGCGCCCCGGAGACCGACAAAGATGACGACGGCGCCCGCCAAACATAACAGGACGATGCCGCCCACGATGGACGCGATTTTCAGGTGACGCCGAGAGACGGTGAACTCGCCTGTCTCGTTCCCTGCGGGGGCCGGTTCGCTCATAGCCTAAGGGACTCCTCCCCCCCCGGAGCGCGGCGGCACCCGCACTTGGACGTTCGCCTCATCTCCCGTGATCAGGCGGCTGAATCTCAAGAACGGGATGGCGATCCGCACGGGCCCCTGTGCCGAGACAGTAAAGGCCAGGCTCCCTTCAGTTCCGGTGAAGTCTCGGGCCAGCAGGGCGTTGGAGGCCACCTCGTACGCGTGCACCGAGAGTCCTGCAATGCCCTCCCCGGCGCTCGGTCGAAGGTCGTTGTCGGCGTCGTAGTAGACCATGACACTGACAGGCACGAATCGCGGCGGAGAGTTCGGCACGGCCGTGGGCGTTGAGATGGTTCGCACGGACAGTGCCGGGTTCGCGGACTCCGGGGTCTCGACCGGTGACTCAGGCGGCGTTGCTGTGGGCGTGGGGGTCGCCGTGGGGGTCGATATCGGGGTCGGCAGCTTCGCCGACGGGTCAGGCGTCGCTTTGGGAACCGGGGTGCCGACGTCCACGAACGGCGTGGTGCTCTTCTCACAGCGCAGGGTGTAGTTGCTGTTGGCCAGGTCGGGCGGGGTACGATCGCCGTGGCCAATCAGGATGTACAACCACCCGTCGTAGTCGGAGTAGAAGCTGAAGGCGGCGTTCAGATTGCAGGGCGAGATGTCGTCGTTCCCTCCGATGGCCTCATCCCACGACGGGCCCCGGAACATGATCATGTTAGGATCCACCCCGGGATCCAGATCTGACGTGAAACACCTGTAATGGAGGCCTGGCTTGACCCACAACTTGTAGAAATCGTTGTCGGGTCCCTCCCCGAATGGCGGCACGAAGTTGAAGACCAGATCCTGATCCAAGGGGATGATGCAGGCTAGCTCGAAGGTGGGGTTGGGCTCGCAATCATCGGCCCGGGCCCGAATCGGTTCTGGCGTGGGGGTCGGTCCGGGTGTAGGAGCGACGATCTCTGTGATGGTCAGGTCGTAGCTGCCGACCGACGGGACGTTGTTCCGCACCACCACGTAGTAGTATCCGTCGTACTCCGACTGCCAGGTCACCAGGGACGCGAATCCACCACCGCTATCTTCGTCTCTGGCGATCCTCTGGCGATCCGTATCGTAGATCTCCAGGACGGTGTCGACACCGGCAAGGTCGCTCGTCGACGCTTGGTACCAACGGCCGCTGCGCGTATAGTACTGGAAGAAGTCCACGTCCTCCGGTGAGTGGAAGGTCAACTCCAAAACGAGTGGTACTTGGACCGGCAGAAGTGGTGCCTCCTCAAAGGTGTCATTGGGCTCGTAGGGGTCAGGCTGTATGTCCACGACCACCGTCGGCGTGGGCGTTGGCGTCGGCGCAACGAAGGACGTATCGAGCTCGTAGTGGCCTCCGCTGCAGAGCGGTGTGATCTGGAAGATCTTGAAGAAGTACGGTCCCTGAGTCTCTGGCCGGAGAACCACCCGGGCTCGGTTGGTGCTCACCGGGTCCGCGTCCTCCACGACCACATTCATGTTGGCGTCGTAGACCGTGATGCCGAGGTTGTAGTTCGTCGTCCTGCTGGGAAGGGCCTCCACGATGTACGAGGCCCCGATTTGGGCATTGTCCAGGCGGAACCAGTCTGTGTGCACCGGAAGTTCGTCACCGGGGGTCCCATCGGACACCAGGGCCAGGTTACCGTAATCGGCCAGGGGCACCGCGTCCGCGGCACAGACATTGGGGTCCGTTCCTGCCGGACACGCGTTTCTATTGTTCAGGCTATCCGTCGTCGTCACCGCGAGCGTGCACCTGATCTCCTCGCTTTGCTGCCGCAGCGCCGGTGCGGGTCCGACGAACGGACCGACCAAGGTGTCTTCGGCGCGCGGCGCGGCTAAAGCAGCGCTGCGGTGGTCGGGCAAGATGCGGAAGACAATCAGCAGAGAGGCGATGCTTGCCGCTGCCACCAGTAGCAGCAGGTGAGACCGTTTCATAGTCACCTACCTCCTCGCCCGTCGACGCCCTTCGTCCAACAAGCTCTCACCCAGCTATAATACCACGGAAGAGAGCGCAGTTCAAGCCCCGTCGTTATGGCTCTGGAGAGTCGGTCGCAGGTTGGTGGGGGGGCTGAGCCAATTCCAGGGCTCCAGATGGACCAGTGCGCCTACGGCCCCTCGAATCCCAGGTGGCGCAGCTGACGTTCGTCCTCCCGCCACATCTTACGAACCTTGACCCACAGATCGAGATACACTTTGCCGCCCACCAGGCGCTCCACGGCCCGCCGCCCGTTCAAGCCGATCTGCCGGATCATGCGCCCCTTCTCCCCGATGACGATACCCTTCTGTGATTCCCGTTCCACAAAGATGTTCGCCGCCACATAGGTCACATCCTGCTCCCGCTCTTTGAACTCCTCGACCACGACGGCGACCGAGTGGGGAACCTCGTGGTAGGTGTGACGGAGTACCTGCTCCCGGATGAGCTCGGCTACGATCTGCCGTTCGGTCTGATCAGTGATGTACTCCCGGGGGTAGTAGCGTGGGCCCTCGGGGAGCACGGCCAGGATCCTCTCCAACAACGCGTCCAGGTTCGTCCCCTCGGTGGCGACGGTCATCATCCACTCGTCGTGGAAAGGGGCCAGGTCCCAGTAGGCCTCGGTGTGGGGTTCTACATTCTCGGGTGGCAGGCGGTCCATCTTGTTCAGAACCAGGATGATCGGCGCGTCGGTCTGTTCTGCCAGGATACGGGCAATCATGCGGTCCTCCTCCTGGGGTGGCACCGAGGCGTCGACCAGAAACAGCACCACGTCGGCGTCCGGGATAGCGCTGGTGGCCGTCCTGACCATGATCTCGCCCAACCTGTGGAGGGGACGGTGGATTCCCGGGGTATCGACGAATATGATCTGGCAGGTCTCCCGGGTGAGAATCCCCAGAATGCGGCTCCGCGTGGTCTGTGGCTTCGAGGAAACGATGGCCACTTTCTCTCCCACGTAGTGGTTCATGAGCGTGGACTTGCCCACGTTGGGCCGGCCGATGACCGCGACGAAACCCGATTTATGTCCCTCGGGAACCGCGTACGGATCGGAGGACGCGTCGTTGAAAACTTCAGCACTCAATGGCATCACCTCAGATAGCGACTATCGGTCCACCGCCAGAGAAGGATAGAAAACGCATCGGTTCCAGAAGACCAAAGGCTCCCCCAAATTCTATGAACCGGACACCTGGGAGGTTCCAGGAAGTGAAGCTCACCTTTCAGAGCCCTACGCTCTCTCCAGCAACCTGCCTTCCTCCAGCAGGTCTGAGGGTATCGCGGCCGGGTATAGGCCTGTCGGGCTTGGCGGTATGGGTCATTGGGCGCCGGCGGCGGGCGCAGTACGGCACACCGGATGGGCAGTCAACGCGGTCGGCTGCCGTACCCAAATTCACGCCGATACCACCGGTTTGAATTAGCTCTTAGGTCAGGCAGCGGCCTCGAGCCGAGGGTCCTACCCCCTGAGACGCCGGTGCCATTATCAGGCGATAAGCGTCGGTATTCCCACCCCATCACTCCCCCACGACTGATCGACCTCACGGACCTGGCCCGTCCCAACGTGTCACCTGGGCAGCGGGTTGCTACGTCTCTTTCTGTCGCTGATGCTCCTCGATGATCTCCTGCATCAAGTGAGACGGGACCTGCTCGTAATGATCGAACTCCATTGAGAAGAGGCCGCGGCCCTGGGTCAGGCTCCGTAGATCGGTTGCGTACCGCTGCATCTCGGCGAAGGGAGCCAGCGCGTTGATCACTGTCTTTCCGGTGCTCTGGGCCATCCCTTGCACGTGAGCGCGCCTGGTGTTGAGGTCCCCAATGATGTCCCCCGTGTACTCCTCGGGCACGGTGACGGATACCCGATAGATAGGTTCCAGCAACACGGGCTCGGCTCCCTTGACCACCTTCTTGAAGGCCTCTCTCCCCGCGATCTGGAAGGCGATGTCCTTGGAATCGACCGGGTGTTCCTTCCCGTCGTAAACCACGGCCCGCACGTCGACCACGGGATAGCCGGCGATGACGCCCTGGTTGATGATCTGGCGGATTCCCTTTTCGATGGAGCCTTGGAACCCCGTCGAGATGGCGCCGCCGCTCACCTCCCACTCGTACTCGAAGCCAGAGCCGCGAGGCAGCGGTTCTAGCCGCAGGTGGACCTCGGCGAACTGGCCAGCTCCACCGGTCTGCTTCTTGTGCCGGTACTGGTCCGCGTAGGTGCGACTGATGGTCTCCTGATAGGCGACCTTGGGTATCGACGTCTCCACCTCGACGTCGAACCGGTTCGACATGCGCTGGATGGCGATGTCCACGTGAGCGCCACCCATTCCCTGAAGGAGCATCTGCTTTGTGCTGGCCTCCTGGTGCCAGCGCAGCGTCGGATCCTCCTCGCAGATTCGGCTCATAGTGGGGCCGAGTTTGGCCTGGTCTGCCTTGCTCTTGGGCTGGACAGCCACGCTGTACACGGGCGGGGGGAAGACTGGACCCGGCAATGCCACAGGATGCTCCTCAGCACAGAGCGTGTCTCCCGTCAGGGTGTTCGCCAGTTTGGCCACAGCCCCTATGTCCCCGGCCTGCAGCATAGGGACGCTGATCTGCTCCTTGCCGCGCATCACGTACAGCTGACCTAGCCGCTCCGTTTCACCTGCCCGCTCATTCAGCACCCGGCTGTCCGATCGGATCGTGCCCCGAAAGACGCGGAAGTAGGTCAACTTCCCGACGTACGGGTCGGCCGTCGTCTTGAAGACCAGAGCGGCCAGCGGTCCGTCTTCCTCTGCCGAGATCGTCTCTTCCCCGGACGGTCCCTCGGCCGTGATCCCCTCGCGATCGGCAGGAGACGGAACCAGGCTGACCAGGGTGTTAAGCAGGGCCTTCGCTCCTATATTCTCCGTCGCTGCAGTGACGATCACGGGCACCGCGGTCTGCTCCCGCCCCGCGTTTCGCAGCCCCCGCTGAATCTCCGCCTCGGTGAGATCCTCGCCCTCCAGATACTTCATGATCAACTCGTCATCGGCCTCGGCTGCTGCCTCGATCAGTTGAACCCGGGCCTCCTCCGCTTCATCCCTTGCGTGAGCGGGGATATCGGCTGCTTTTCCGTCGGCACCCATCAAGGCCTGCATGCTCAAAAGGTCGATCACCCCGGCGCACTCCTCTGCCGTGCCCAGGGGAAGATGGGTGAGGACGAAGTTCTCGTCGAAGGTCTCCTCCAACGCTTCCAAGGTACGGTTCAGGTCCACGTTCTCTCGGTTGATCTTGTTGATCACTACTGCCCGCGGTAGACCGTGCTCCTCGGCGAATTTCCACACCAACTCGGTACCCACCTCGACCCCAGAGACGGCATCCACGACGATCAGTGCCGCGTCGGCCACGCGCACGGCGCTCTTCACCTCGCCGACGAAGTCCGTGTATCCCGGGGTATCCAAGACGTTGATCTTGTGCCCCTTCCACTCTACTGGCACCAGCGCCAGGTTGAGGGAGATGTGACGGCGCCTTTCCTCTTCGTCGTAGTCGGACACGGTGGTGCCCTCCTCGACCACGCCCATACGGTTGATGGCACCACTGGTGTATAGCATGGCCTCGGCCAGAGAGGTCTTGCCGGAACTGCCATGACCCAGCAAGACCACGTTTCGCAGCTGATCGGTGTGATACTCCTTCATCAAGACAGTAACTCCCTTGGATCTAGTCCTTCTACGAAAGGCATAGCGGGCACAGATGAGCGGATGATGAACCGAGGCGGTACTTCGCATTCGGCGCCCAACGCGCTGACCCGATGCTCTCAAGCTGATGAAATCGTGTCTATTCTAAACGAGAATCAGGGAGCTGTCAATTGCCTACGGGGAAGAAGCGTAGTACACTGCCTGTTGTACCTCGATCGATTACCAGTCAGGGAAAGGAGGGAAGAGTGGCCCGATTTCCCATCGAGCCCTTCAAAATCAAGGCCGTGGAGCCCATCCGTAGGACGACGATGGAGGAGCGGGGGGCGATCCTGGAGGCCGCCGGCTACAACCTTTTCGCCGTTCGATCTGAGGATGTCTTCGTCGACCTGTTGACAGACTCAGGCACAGCCGCCATGTCGGATGACCAGTGGGCCGGCATGATGAGGGGCGACGAGAGCTATGCCGGCTCCCGCAACTTCTTCAACCTCGAGGACGCGGTTACATCCATCACCGGTTTTCGCTACTTCGTACCGACCCATCAGGGGCGCGGGGCGGAGAGCGTGCTCTTCGCGTGTACCGTTGAGCCGGGTCATCGCGTGCCCAGTAACATGCACTTCGACACCACCCAGGCCAACATCATCGTGCGGGGAGGTGAACCGGTCGATCTGTTGGCCGATGAGGGGCTCGATCCCACCAGCGATGTCCCCTTCAAAGGCAACATCGACCCTGGGAAGCTGGAATCGTTCATTGAGGAGATAGGGCCCGACCACATCCCCCTGGGGATGCTGACGGTGACGAATAACTCGGGAGGTGGGCAGCCGGTGTCCATGGACAACATCCGGACCACCGGTGAGATACTCCATCGGCACCGCATCTCCTTCTTCCTCGATGCCTGCCGCTACGCGGAGAACGCGTACTTCATCAAGCTGCGCGATCCCCGATATGCGAACCGGCCGGTCCTGGATATCGCTCGCGAGATGTTCTCCTACGCCGACGGGTGCACGATGTCCGCCAAGAAGGATGCTCTGGTCAACATAGGGGGCTTTCTGGCTCTGAACGACGAAGCGCTCTTCCAACGGGTTCGCAAAGAGCTGATCCTGCGAGAGGGATTTCCCACCTACGGCGGGCTGGCGGGTCGGGACCTGGAGGCGGTGGCCCGGGGGCTGTGGGAGGGGTTGGATGAGAGCTACCTCTCCTACCGCCTCGCCCACACCAGATATCTCGCTGACCGTCTGTCCGAAGAAAGCGTACCCATCCTGAGACCTCCTGGGGGACACGCCGTTTATCTTGATGCCCGACGATTCCTACCCCACGTGGTTCAGTCCGAGCTCCCCGGTCAGGCGCTGGTCTGTGCCCTCTACCTGGAGGGCGGGATCCGGAGCGTCGAGATCGGCAGCGTGATGTTCGCGCGCAGAGACCCTGAGACGGGTAAGATGGTCTACCCGGAGCTGGAGTTGGTCCGTCTGGCCATTCCCCGGCGTGTGTATACCCAGTCCCACCTCGACCACGTCGTCGACACCTGCAAGGACCTCTACGACCATCGAGAGGAGATCGGTGGCCTGCGCTACACCTACGCGCCGGACCTGCTGCGCCACTTCACAGCTCGCTTCGAGCCCCTGTAGCCCGTCCCTAAACACCAACTCCAACCCCAACGCCAGCTCCAACCTCCAATGCCAGCTCCGGGCGGGTCTGTGACCCGCCCGCTGCCGCAGGCAGCCCCCCGGTTTCTCCGCCCGGGCCCATCCCCGCCCTCCGACCATCTGCCGCACATCTGTCATCTCGAGTAGCCCATCGTCCCCAACTTCCGCGCGCAAGCCACGCCCCACTCAGGATGGGACATACACCGGATGGGTTATCGGCTCGTAGTGAGCCACGCATCGTAGGGGAGTGGCGTCAAGCCACTGCGTCTAGGTGTTCTACACCTGCCGAGGGCGTTGTCTGGCGTGCGAAGCTAAGCCGTGCGGGGCACCTGTCTGCAAACCCCGCCCTCCTGCGCTCGCTCAAAACGGTGAGTTCCCTAGCAGCGCCAGCAACGAGGAATCTCCGCCGTCGGCATAGCCCAGCCCACCACAGCACCGTCGCGACCCAGAGGAGCCTTGCCTTGCAGCAGCTTCAGCGCCGGATGATCTCGCCTGTGCTGCACAGAGAATCGATGCCTGGCGCTCTCTGGAGTGTGTCAAACGCCCGTGTCCCGTAGCTGACGCGGTCGGGGACTAAGCAGCCGGGCCTCGTCGCGACAAGAGGGCCAGCACGACAAATACGGCTGCGGAGATGCTCACCAGGGCTACCAGCTTCTGCCACGGGGCTGCCATCAACGCCAGCGCCCCGAAAGCGGCACAGAACCCCCAATACAACAGGACGATGGCTTGTCTCGAGAGTCCCAGATCCCCCAGGCGATAGTGAAGGTGACCCCGGTCCCCCTGGACTGGCGAACGCTTATGGCGCACACGATCGAAGATCTGCCATGCCACATCCACGATCGGCAGCCCCATCACCATCAGCACCGTGGCAGTCCGCCCCCCGGCAATCAGCCCCAGTCCGGCCAGGGCGTAACCCAGGAAGAAGGCACCGGCGCTTCCCAGGAACACCTTCGCTGGCGCCAGGTTGAAGGGCAGAAAGCCCACCAGAGCGCCCATCAGCGCCAGCGGGAGCAGCGCCGCGCTGATCTGGGGCGGCTCGGCCCGGAACAGCATGTGGGCGGTCAAGACCAAACAGAGGATCGCGCCCACCCCGGCGGCAAGGCCATCCAGCCCGTCCAGCCAGTTGACTGTGTTGACCATCCCCATAACCCAGAGGAAGGTGAGGGGAACGTAGACCAGCGGGCCCCAGGGATAGTCAGCCAGCCGGACGGTACCAAGGACCGGTAGCGTGAACCGTTCCAGCCACAGCAGCGTAGCGAGGGCCAGCAGGGACAGCGCGATCTGGCATATCAACTGAGGCCCGGCGGGGAAATCGAACCGATCATCCAGCAATCCGAACACGAAGGCCACCGTGCCGCCTATCAGTAGGCCGCGGAGTCGCGTCAGGTCGTCCGGACCGTAACCTGCCGTGAGAATGCCACCCCACCAGGCCGCGCCGAGCGCGGTCAAAAAGGCGACGAACACGGCCATGCCCCCCAGACGCGGGACCGGCCCCTGGTGACGACGACGTCCTCCCGGATGGTCGACCAGGTTCAGTCGGTCGCCCGCCGCGCGAACCACAGGGGTCAGGAGGAGTGCCAGCACCAGGGAGGTGGCGAAAACAAGAATGTGCTGGGGGAGAACCATAGGCCGGTGCTCCGGACGGCTCTAGGCCGGAAGGCTAGGGCGCACGCAAGCTAGCCGGTGCCAAAGAGACGATCGCCGGCGTCTCCGAGTCCGGGCACGATAAGCCCCGCGTCGTTCAGATGTTCGTCGACGGCGGCGAGGAAGAGGGGGACGTCGGGATGAGCCTCCGAGAAATGGTGGATGCCCTCCGAGGACGCAATGATCCCCACGAACTTGATACGTTGGGTGCCCCACTCCTGGAGAATACCCACGGCGGCCGCCGCCGATCCCCCGGTGGCCAGCATGGGATCCAGAACCAGGCATAGATCTACGGTTGGGCTGACGGGCAGACGGGCGTAGTACTCTATCGGCTCCAGCGTCTGCTCGTCGCGGCGCAGACCGATGTGCCAGACCTCAGCGTTCGGCATAACGCTCCACACGCCCTCCACCATACCCAGCCCCGCTCGGAGGATGGGAACCAGGCCGACCCGCTCCACCACCTTCTGCTCATGGGATTGCCCCAGGGGCGTGGTGACCGACACCCCTTCAGTTGCCAGATCAGCCGTCGCCTCATAGGTCAGCAGGACGGAGATCTCTCGAAGCAGCTCCCGGAACTTCTTGGGATCGGTCCGCTGATCCCGCAGCAGAGCCATCTTATGCTTCACCAGTGGATGGGGCGACACGTGTACCTGGGGCGTCATCCTTTACCTCCTCGATTGATGATGACCATTCTACTCCCGAAACCGTGGCTTGTCAAAGAACTGCTTTCCATCTCGACCATTCCAAGTATAATAGGCGTTCTATGGACGAGCGGATTATCTCACCGGAGCTTGAGGCAGAGGAGGCCGTCCTCGATCAGGCCCTGCGCCCACAGCGTCTCCACGGGTTGATCGGTCAGCATCACGTCTGCGCCAATCTGTCGATTCTCATCGAGGCAGCCCAGACCCGTGGTGAGGCCATCGATCACGTCCTGCTCTATGGCCCGCCTGGCCTCGGGAAGACGACCTTGGCTCACATCATCGCCAACGAGATGGACGTGCCCATCCGGATCACCTCCGGACCCGCCATCGAACGGACCGGTGATCTGGCCGCGATCCTCAGCAACCTCCGTCATAAGGAGGTATTCTTCATCGACGAGGTCCACCGCCTCGGTCGTGCCGTAGAGGAGATCCTCTACCCGGCGATGGAGGATTTTGCTCTCGACTTCGTCATCGGCAAGGGGCCCAGTGCTCGTTCGATTCGACTCAATCTTCCTCGCTTCACGGTCGTGGGGGCCACCACCCGCCTGGCGCTACTGACCGCACCGTTGAGATCCCGGTTCGGAGCCACGTTTCGAGTGGACTTCTACGATCAGGAGTCCCTCACGGCCATCGTACGACGCGCCGCTGGTGTCCTCCAGGTGGCCATCGACGGCGGTGGTGCTACGGAAATCGCCAGGCGGGGGCGGGGGACGCCGCGGGTGGCTCTGAGGCTGCTCAAGCGCGTACGGGATTACGCCCAGGTCCGCGCCGATGGGGAGGTGACCGCAGAGGTCGCTTGTGAAGCCCTGGAGATGCTGAACGTGGATCGACGGGGCCTGGATGACGTGGATCGACGCGTGCTCTGTACCATCATCGATAAGTTCGAGGGTGGTCCGGTCGGCCTGGATACCATCGCCGCGGCGGTGAGCGAGGAGCCTGACACCATTATGGACGTGATCGAACCGTACCTCCTCCGGCTGGGCTTCCTCGACCGGACGCCGCGGGGACGGATCGCCACGGCGCGGGCCTATCAGCACCTGGATCTGCCCTACGAGCGGTCGGAACAGCCGCCCCTCCTCTGAGCCGCACCAGCTTCCACCTCGGGATCAACTGCTGAGGATGGGGCGGGCTTCTGCAACAGATTAAGGATAACTATGACACCTGAGACCACGGCTTACGAGATTCCTTATGGTCGCTCCGCGATGTCCTTTCGACTCCCGGCTGGGATGAGAGGGACGGTGATCGCCACCAAGCGCGTGCCACCGCTGGAGGACGTGGAGTCGGCTGTTGCTGTAGCCCTGGCCAGCCCCATCGGCTCACCGCCGGTGCGCCAGCTGGCGGGCCGGGGCGACCGCGTGTGTATCGTCTTCACCGATATCACCCGCGCCAGCCCCGATGATGTACTGGTGCCCGGCTTCCTGCGGGAGCTGGAGGTCGCCGGGGTGCGGGATGAGGATATCACCTTGCTGTGCGGCATAGGCATGCACCGCCCCTCAACGCACGAGGAGAAGCTGACCAAATTGGGCCGGGCGGTCGTGGAGCGGTACCGCGTCATCGACCACGAACCTCAGAACGAGGACGCTCTCATCGATCTTGGCGTCACCCGGGGAGGGGTGCCCGTGTCCGTTCATGAAGCGGCTGTGAACGCCGATCTCCTGCTGGCCACCGGGCTGGTGGAGCCGCACCAGTACGCCGGGTACTCCGGAGGCCGGAAGACGGTAGCGGTGGGCGCTGCGGGAGAACCCCTCATCGAGCATACCCACGGACCGGCCTTCGTGGACGATCCCGACACGCGCCTGGGACGCATCGAGGGGAATCCGTTCCATCAGGCCATCACCGAGGCTGCCAACCTCGCCGGACTGGACGTCATCCTGAACGTGGTATTGGACGAGGAGGAGCAGGTGGTGTGCGTCAAGGCCGGGGAGCCGGTGGAGACGTACCGACAACTGGTCGAGTTCGCCCGCTCTCTCTACGAGGTGCCCATTCCCCGTCAATACGACGTCGCCATCGCCGGGGTGGGATATCCCAAGGATGCCAACCTCTACCAGGCGAGCCGGGCCGCGTCCTACCTCTTCTTCGCGCCGACGCCGGTGGTAAGATCCGGCGGGTACATCGTCGTGCCCGCCCGGTGCGGGGAAGGGGCCGGGGAGGGGGTTGGTGAGCAGCGGTTCCTGGCCGCGATGCGGGACGCCCCCGACGTGCGGGCGATCCTGGGCGACGCTCGAGAGCACGGCTATCCGCCCGGTGAGCAGCGGGCTTTTGTGATGGCCAAGGTCCTGGAGGAAGTGAACGTGGTCATCGTCGGAAGCGCGTGCCCGGGGGTGGTGGCTGCCTGTAAGATGGAGCCGGTGGAGACGGTGGAGCAGGCCCTGGCGCTGGCCGCTGGTGACCTCGGACGGGACCTCGAGGTGCTCATCGTGCCCCACGCCTTGCTGACGCTGCCCGTGGTGACGCCGGAGGAATCACGGTGAGCCCGCGGGACGTCGCGTCATCGGACTTTCCGGCGCGTCTCCAAGGCGGCGAGATCATCGTCGCCGATGGGGCTATGGGGACGATGCTGCAGGACGCTGGCCTGCCGCCCGGGACGCCCCCTGAAGGCTGGTTGTTGGAGAATCCCGACCCCGTTCTTGACGTACATCGGGCCTACCTTGAGGCGGGGGCTGACCTGATCCTGACCTGTACCTTCGGCGCCACGCGCCCTCGTCTGGCCCGGAACCGCCTCGCCGATCGCGTCGGGGCCATCAACCGCCGGGCCGTCCAGATCGCCCGCGAGGCCGCGGGAACCGCTGCCTTCGTGGCCGGTGACATAGGCCCGCTGGGGGAGTTTCTGGCCCCCCTCGGAGAGCTGAGCCATGAGGAGGCGGTTGATCTCTTCGCCGAGCAGGCCGAGGCCCTCGTAGAGGCCGGCGTGGACGTCCTTTACATCGAGACCATGGCGGCCCTCGATGAGTTGAAGGCTGCCGTGGAGGGGGCTCTTGCGGTGGCGCAGGGCACGCCGGTGACGGCCACCCTCTCTTTCGACACCCACGGGCGCACCAGCATGGGTGTACACCCACGAGAGGCTGCCGACGCTCTCCTTGACCTGGGCGTCAGTGCCATGGGGGCCAACTGCGGGGCGACCTTGGACATGACCCTGGATGCCGTCCAGACGATGCACGAGACCGGCCCCGATTTGCCTCTCATCGCCAAGCCAAACGCCGGCCTTCCGCGGTTAGCGGATGATGAGGTGGTGTACGATGCCCCCGTGGACGTGATGGCGGCCTACGCTCGGAGGTTTGTGGACAGCGGCGCGAGGATCGTCGGCGGCTGTTGCGGCTCAACGCCCGAGCATATCGCTGCTATCGCCCGAGCCGTGCGCTCCTGAGGGCGAGGTGGTGACCTGCCGGCCGTTGGTCGGCCCGACGGGTCCCAGGGACCGCCGGTAGATGCGGTGGCGTTTGTACCACTCTCCGCCCACTGCTCGCACCTCCCCCATACTCTCCACATTGGTATCGGCCACCTGGACGAGATCGGCGTGTTCGAAGTCGAACGCCAGGACGGTCTTCGCCATCTCCGTGTAGAGCACGGCATTGGCCCCCACGCCCTGGTGCTCCGGCAGCAGCCCCACGCCGTTGAAGTTGACCCACTTGGTGCGCTTGAAGTCCAGCAGGATGTGCAGCCAGCCGAAGGGCCCTAGCCTCCCGTTAGCCCGTTGGATCCCGGCCGAGACGTCCGGATACCCGATGACGAACCCGACCACCTTCTCCCCCTTCATCACGAGCTTGATCAGGCGCGGATCTGCAATGGCCAGGAACCGGTCGGCGACGGCGCTCACCTCCGCCTCGTCGATCGGATAGTGGCCCCAGCCCTCTGAAAAAGCCTCGTTGTTCACCTTCTGGACCTCGGGCACCCAGCGGCGCAGCTCCCGTTTGCTGGTGAAGGACTTGACCCAGAATCCTCGCCGTTCCTTGACCCTCTCGGCGATGTCATAGAATCGCTGGGGGAGGCTCTGACTTCGGGTCAGGTGGGCCGAGAGAAAGTCGATCTCTTTCTCGAAGCCGAGCTCTTGCAGGAAGGCCCCGTAGTATGCGTAGTTATAGGGGATCCCCACCGCCGGCCGATGCTCGAAGCCCTCCACCAGCAGGCCATGTCCATCACCTCGGAGTAGTCCACGAGGGCCGATCAGCGTGTCCAGGTTGCGCCGGCGAGCCCACTCCGATGCCGCACCCATCAACGCTCGGGCTATCTCCAGGTCCTCCACCACCTCGAAGAAGTAGAAGAAGGCGGTGTTGCTGCTGTGGTAGTCATTGTAGACTCGGTTGTCCAGGACGGCGATCCGTCCCAGGGTGCGGCCTCCCTCCTCGGCGAGGAAGAAGTCGGCCGCCGAATGGCGGTAGAAAGGATGCTTATCCCGATTCAGGGCGAATCTCATCTCCGAGACCAGCGGGGGCACCCATTGGGTGCAGTCGCGATACAGGGCGAATGGGAAGTCGATAAACCGGCGAACCTCTCGGCGTTGGGGGGTGTCGATCTTACGGATCCGCATTGAGACTTCCCTGATCTACTTGGCGACGAAGAAGGCCACAGCCAGCACGCCGGGCCCCGCGTGGGTCACGATGGCCGGCGGCACGTCCAGGATGGGGATGGAGGGCAGGTCGAGCCGGTTGCACATATCGTCCGCCAGAGCTTGTGCCTCCTCCGGGGCTGCGGCGTGCATGATCGACGGGTGCCCACTGCCGTCGCGCGGAAGCTGCTCCACCATCAGCTTTTTGAGCCGGGCCACGGCCCGTCTGTGGGTCCGCGTGCGCTCCAGCTGATCGGCCCGGCCATCTCGCATCGTGAGGATCGGTTTGATCCGCAGCACGCTGCCCAGCAGGGCGGCGGCTCCGCCGATCCGGCCTCCTTTCGCCAGGTACTCCAGCGTCGCCACCAGGAAGTAGATTCGGCAGCGGGGGATGAGATTCCGGAGACGTGCCTCGATGGCGTCGACATCCAGCCCCTCGGTACTCCATTCTGCGGCCAGTCTCACCAACGTGGCCAATGGACTGCCGATCACGCGGGTGTCGATGACGCGGATGTCGGCATCGGGGAA
>SKQX01000110.1 GCA_007118795.1 Thermoflexales bacterium
CCGCCGCCAGTCTTATGCGCCCGCACTTCGGCACAGCCAACCTGGTGTGGGCCACCATCATCGGCCTGATGCTGCTCTACCTGACAGCCGGCTACTTCATCGGCGGGCGCTGGGCCGACCGGTCTCCGGAGCCCGCCACCCTCTACCAGATCGTGGCCTGGGCCGCCTTCGCCGTGGGGATTGTGCCCTTTGTGGCCCAGCCCGTGCTCTCCCTTGCTGCACCCGGCTTCGCGCACTTCAGGGTGGCGCTCCTGGGGGGCTCCTTCGTCGCCGTCTTGATCCTTTTCAGCATTCCGATCACGCTCCTGGGCTGCATCTCCCCTTTCGTCATCCGGCTATCCGTAAGGGACGTGGAGAGCAGCGGGCAGACCGCCGGCGCGGTCTACGCCATCTCCACCGCGGGCAGCTTCCTGGGTGCCTTCCTGCCCGACCTGCTCTTGATCCCCGTGATCGGCACGCGCAACACCTTCGTCCTCCTGTCCCTGGCTCTCTTCGTGGTCTGCTTCATCGGGCTCTTCCGGGTTTCATCTCGGGCCGAGCGCCGGCCTCTCTACTTGTATCTCGGGATGCCCATCGTCATCGTGCTTCTGGCTCTGCTTCTGCGCGGGCAACCGGTCAAAGCCGCCACAACCGGGACGGTGCTGTACGAGACCGAATCGAGCTACAACTACATCCAGGTGGTGGAGCAGAGCGATGGGTGTCGCCATCTTCTGTTGAACGAAGGCGGCGGGATCCACTCGGTCTACTGCCCCGATCGGCTGGAGACCCCGGGCCCCTGGGACTACTTCCTGGTCGCCCCCTACTTCAACCCGCCCCCGTATGGCCCCGATCGGCTGGAGCGTGTGGCCCTCATCGGGCTAGCTGCGGGGACCATGGCCCGCCAGTACACCGAGGTCCACGGCGCCATCCCCATCGACGGCGTCGAGATCGACCCCGACATCATCCGGGTCGGTGAGGACTACTTCGCTATGAACCAACCGAACCTGAACGCCATCGCGGCGGACGGGCGTGCCTATCTGGCGCACACGGATCACCGCTATACCGTCATCGGGATCGATGCCTATCGACTCCCCTATATCCCCCCCCACCTGACGACGGTGGAGTTCTTCCGTCAGGCGCGGCAACGGATGACGCCCGATGGGGTGGTGGCGATCAACGTCGGGAGGGCTGGGGACGACTACCGATTGGTGCGGGCCATGGTGGCGACGCTTCTGCCGGTCTTCCCCTCCGTCCACGTCATCGACGTGCCCAACAGTTTCAATGCCGTCGTGGTGGCGACGGTTCAGCCCAGCCATTCAGTCAACCTGGCCCAGAACCTGCCGCTGCTGACACACGACCCGTTTCTCCACGCCACGGCCCTGCGAGCCGTCCAGAACCTACGCCCAACCCCACCCGGGGACGTGGTCTTCACCGACGATCGGGCCTCCATCGAGCTGATGACCAACGCGTTGCTCTTCGACTTCGTGTGGCGAGGAGGAGAATGAACCGCAATCGATGGTCTCCCTGGATTGAGCGGCAGCTCGTGCTCGCCCTGCCCTTCCTCCTGCTGGCCGTCAATTTGCGGCTGGTCACTAACCACCACTTCGTACGCTGGGAGTATCGGCGGCCCGGATTCCCCGCCGATCCCTACGGGCTGTCCACCGACGAACGGATTCGGCTGGCCCAGGTTTGCCAGGACTACCTGGCCTCCAACGCCGACATCTCCATGCTGGCCGAACTGGAGCTCCCCGACGGGGAACCGGCCTTCAACCAGCGAGAGCTCCGCCACATGGAGGACGTCCAGGCCGTCTATCTAGGCTTCAGTATCGCGGGGCTCATCGCCGCCGTCGTGTGGATCGGCGCGACCGCTGCGTTGCTCGTCCAGGGGCAGCACCGGCCCCTGCTCCCCAGGGCGTTGTGGAAGGGCAGTCTGTTTACCATCGGACTGCTGGCCGCCGTCGGAGCGTTTATGCTACTCGACTGGGGACAGTTCTTCACCGCCTTCCATCGACTGCTGTTCGAGGGTGATACGTGGGTCTTCCCTCCCTCAGACACACTGATCCGACTCTTCCCTATCCAATTCTGGATCGATGTCGCGGCAGCCATCGTCGGCCTGCTCCTGATCGAATCCGTCGTGGCGGGAGCAGCGGGGTGGATCTGGAAACGCAAGGGAGCCGGGAAGACTACAGACGAGTAGACGAAGCCTATCCCTCTCGACGAGGATCTGGTCGGTAAATCGCAACGTGATATAATCATCGCGCCATGCGGAACGCTGCGAAGATCCAGGCCCAGATTGCCATCAATGCGCATCTCCTATCCGGGCGGGACTCTTACCGGAGCGCCGGTGTCCATCAGTACCTCGTCCACCTGCTGCGCCATCTCCGCAGCGTCGATGGTGGGATTCAGTTCTGCGCCCTTCTCGGCGCAGAGGCCGTGAGCCCGCCGTCAGGCGTCGCGATGCGCCGGTCTCGTTGGGATACGGCCAGACCCGCGGTCCGTGTGATATGGGAGCAGATGGTGCAGCCGCAGGTGCTTCGCCGCATCGGGGCCGATCTGGTCCACGCGCCCGTCTTCGTCGGCCCGCTGGCAGCACCTTGTCCGGTCGTGATCACCATCCATGACCTGAGCTTCATCCGCTTCCCCGATCTCTTCCGCCGGGGCAACCGGCTGTACCTGACCGTGATGACCCGACTCTCCACCCGTCGAGCTCGACGTCTCATCGCTGTCTCCGACCACACGGCGAGCGAGACTGCGCGCCTGTTGGGCGTCCCCCGGGAGAGGATCGACGTCGTCTACCATGGTGTCGACCCCAGTTTTCGGCCGCTGTCGGCCGATGAGGTGTCCTCCTTTCGCCGACGGCACAGGCTCCCGGAGCGGTTCGTGCTCTTCGTGGGGACCCTGGAGCCGCGCAAGAATCTGGCGCGTCTGATCGAGGCGTTCGCCCGCATCTACGACGGGGAGGTGAAGCTGGTGCTGGTGGGAGGTAGAGGATGGCTCTACGATGATCTCTTCTCAACAGTCCAGAGATTGGACATAGAAGACGGCGTCCGATTTGCTGGCTATGTGCGCAGCGAAGAGCTCCCGCTGTGGTACAACGCCGCCACCGTGTTTGCCTACCCGTCGCTGTACGAGGGGTTTGGGATGCCCGTGACGGAGGCACAGGCGTGCGGCACGCCGGTGTTGACCTCAAACTGCTCATCTCTCCCCGAAGCAGCCGGCCACGGAGCTCTGCTGGTCGATCCTTACGATGTGGAGTCCATCGCGGCAGGATTGAAGCAACTCCTTGAGGATGCTGCGCTCCGTGAGACCCAGCGGGAGCGCGGTTTGGCTCACGCTCGCACCTTCGACTGGTCGCGTACCGCAGAGGAGACGGCCCAGGTCTATCTGAGAGCCCTAAGTTGAAATCGACGCAGATCCTCATGCCAGCCGGTCGCCAGACGCCCTGGTGGGTGTTCGTCTCGGACATAGCGGTGTTCAACGTCAGCATGGTGCTGGCGTACTGGACCCGTTTCGAGCTCGAGTGGTTCCGGGACATCAGTTTCCATCATCCGCTGTCGGCCTATCTTCCCTTCGCGCTTCTCTTCACCGTCTTGATGCTGCTGACCTTCCGCCTCGATCGAGTCTACCAGCAGTGGCCCGGTCGACAGTGGCTGGATCAAACCCATCGGATCGTGAATGCCACAGCAAAGTCCACGGTGGTCATGCTAGCCGTCACCTTCCTTCTCCAGCCGCTCCAGTACTCCCGACTGCTTCTGGTCGAGGCCGGTATCATCGCCATCGTGCTGCTGGCCGTTTCGCGGGCCATCCAGGGAGCGATCATCGGCCATCTTCGCGCCAAGGGACATGGAGCGCACCGAGCCATCATCGTGGGCGCGGGTGAGGTTGGTCGCACGGTGATGCGCGCCGTGGTGGCCCGCCCTGAATTGGGTTATCGTATCGTGGGCTTCGTCGACGACAACCCGGATAAGGGGAACAGCAAGATCGGCCGCTTCGATGGTCTGGGGCCCATCGCGCACCTGCCACAGCTGATTGAGGAGCAGACCATCGACGAGGTCATCATCACCCTGCCCTGGATGTACCATCGCAAGATCATGGGGGTCGTCCGGACGTGTGAGCAGAAGCGCGTCAGCGTTCACATCGTGCCGGATCTCTTCCAACTCAGCCTCAGCCGGGTGGGCGTGGACGACCTGGACGGCATACCCCTGGTCGGCGTGCGGGAAGTGGGTTTCGGCGAGAGCGTCCGCACGATGAAGCGCGTCATCGATGTCATTGGCGCGGCTGTGGCCCTGATGATGGGAGCGCCCTTCCTGGGGCTCATCGCAGCCGCGATACGTCTGGACTCTTCAGGTCCCGTCATCTTCCGCCAGACGCGGGTAGGTGCCGACGGACAGCACTTCGAGATGTGCAAATTCCGCTCGATGGTGGAGGGGGCTGAGGAGGAACTGGACGAACTCCGCGATTTCAACGAGGTTGAGGGACCGATCTTCAAGATGCGGGACGATCCTCGGGTGACCCCGGTGGGACGGTTTTTGCGGAGGAGGAGCCTGGACGAGCTGCCCAATCTATGGAACGTCCTCCGCGGCGACATGAGCCTGGTGGGGCCCCGTCCACCCCTCCCCTCGGAGGTGAAGGAATACGCAGAGTGGCACAAGAAGCGCCTGGAGGTCCGCCCCGGCGTGACCGGCTTGTGGCAGGTCAGCGGCCGCAGTCTACTGAGCTTCGACGAGCAGTGTCTGCTCGACATCTACTACATCGAGAACTGGTCACTCGGGCTCGACCTCAAGATCCTGATACGCACCGTGCCGCGGGTTCTCTTTGGCATTGGTGCTTACTGATACGGCTACCTCCTGGCGTACTACGTTGCCAAACCACCCCCCGCGTGCTATAGTATGCGGGAGGACCCGGTTGAAGGTGGCCTTCGCTTTATCGGCCGGCCGGTTTCAGTCTCAGCAGGAGCGCGGGCGGGCGATGGAGACCATACAGATCTCGACAGCTGGAAAGCAGGCCTTTCACGACATCACGGACCAGGTCCAGGGCGTCGTCAGTAAGACGGACGTCGAGGAAGGTATCTGCTTCGTCTTTTGTCCCCATACGACGGCCGGTGTGACGCTGAACGAGAACTGGGATGCCAGCGTTCAGCACGACCTGGGCGTGGGGCTGAACAAGATCTCCCCGGCCCGTTCTGAGTACCGCCACGGCGAGGGCAACTCGCCGGCCCACCTTAAGTCGTCGCTGGTGGGAGCATCCCAGTTCATTCTCGTAGAAGGCGGACGTCTGGTGCTCGGTCGCTGGCAGGGTCTTTACCTGGCCGAGTTTGACGGCCCGCGCACCCGCAGCGTCCACGTGAAGATGGTGGCCGGCTGAGGAAAGCCCGGCTCAGGTTGGATGCTGTCCCTCTGAGACCGTTGCTGAAGATCCCTAACGCTGCCTGGACACCTCCTGCCAGCCCGTCTCTGAATGACCATGCGAGTTGATCTCGAGAAGCTGGAGCGCATTCTGCCCACCGTGCAGAAGCCCGGTCGCTATGTCGGCGGCGAGTACAACAGCGTCGTCAAGGACTGGCACACCACGGCGACGCGGGTCTGTCTCGCCTTCCCGGATATCTACGATCTCGGGATGTCCAACCTGGGGCTGATGATCCTCTACCGCATCCTGAACGATCTGCCCGATGTCCTCGCCGAACGAGCCTATCTGCCCTGGGTCGACATGATCACTGCTATGCGCGAGGCCGGGATACCCCTCTACAGCCTGGAGAGCAAACGACCCCTCAGCGACTTCGACATCATCGGTGTGTCGCTCCCCTACGAACAAGTCTACACGAATGCTCTGGAGATGCTCGATCTCGCCGGGATCCCCCCTCGCTCCGACCAGCGAGATAGGCGCCATCCCCTGATCGTGGCAGGGGGGCATGCTACCTTCAACCCGGAGCCGATGGCGGCGTTCATCGACGGGTTCGTCATCGGCGACGGGGAGGAAGCGATGGTGGAGCTGGTCGATGCCCACCGGTCGACTTCCGGTCTCCGGCGCGAGGCTCGGTTGAAGGCCATGGCTCAGGTTAAGGGCGTTTACGTGCCGCGTTTCTACCGGGTGGAGTACGCAGAGGAGGGTGCACCAGAGATAGGAGAGAGGGGGCCCATTGCCGCCATCGAAACGACGACCCGGGAGGCACCGCTGCCCGTCGTCAAACGGGTCGTCCGCAGACTGCCCCCACCGACGACGCGCCTGATCGTGCCGACGATAGACGTGAGTCACAATCGTGCCGCCATCGAGATCAACCGAGGATGCACCCGGGGATGCCGCTTCTGCGAGGCCGGGATGGCGATGCGGCCGGTCCGCGAACGGCCGGTTGAAGAGATCATCCAGGCCACGGATACGATCCTCCGGCAGACCGGGTTCGAGGAGATCGGACTGCTCTCTCTCTCGCCCAGTGATTACTCCCAGATCGACACGCTCATAGAACGAATGGTCGAGCGCTTTGCTGACCAACATCTCTCCATATCGCTGCCTGCCCTGCGAGCCGACAGCTTCTCGGTAACGTTGGCGGAGACCATCGCCGGCGGTAGGCGGACGGGGTTTACCTTTGCACCGGAGGCCGGTTCGGACCGGATGCGGGCTACCATCAATAAGTTCATCCCGTCACGGCAGGTCTTTGACGTCGTGAGTGAGGTCTTCAGACGCGGGTGGCAGACCATCAAGCTCTACTTCATGATCGGACTGCCCGGTGAGGAGATGGAAGACGTCAGGGCCATCGTGGAGATGGTCAAGACCGTCCAGATGATCGGTCGACGCGTCCACGGACGACAAGCCCAGGTGAATGTCAGTGTCAACACCTTCGTGCCCAAGCCCCATACGCCGTTCCAATGGGTTCCGCTGGACGGAAGTCGTTCGATCCGTGACAAACAAGCTATATTGCGACGGGAAATTCGCGGCCGGGGTCTGAAGCTGGACTACAACGATCCTGAAGCCTCGCTGCTGGAGGCGGTGCTGGCCCGCGGCGACCGCAGGCTCGCGGAGGTGATCCAGCGAGCCTGGGCGCTGGGTGCCCGTTTCGACGCCTGGGACGACCAGCGAGACTTCGGTGCGTGGATGCGCGCCTTCGCCAAGACCGGGCTCGATCCCGACGTCTATGCCTATCGGCAGCGGTCCCCCGGCGAGGTGCTGCCCTGGGAGATGGTGAGCACCGGGGTGCGGAAACAGTTCCTGTTCCGTGAGTATGAGCGTAGCCAACACCGAGAGCAGTTGGATGATTGTCGGGAAGGGTGTCACGCCTGCGGCATCCTGGCGACTTTCGGTACAAAACGCTCGCGGGCTTGGGGTTGTCCGGAGCCCGACACAGAAACGACCAAGGATGTATGATGGGCGACAGTCGCCAATGCGGCGTGTTCTCGATGAGAGCGCGCAAGATTGAGGCATCAACAGAGAGGGAAACATCAGAATGGACGATCCACGCGTTGAGAAACTGGCCGAGGTACTGGTCGACTATTCGACGGAGGTTGAGGCGGGCGACAAGGTGGTCATCGGTGGGACGATCCGGTCCGATATTGGCGCGAGTTCTCGACTTGGCAGCGGAGGATCGTCGACTGGCTCAAAGGTAAGGAGCACGTTCACGTCATCGGGCAGGGCACGGACTTGGAGCTCAATATCGGGGGTCGAACGTTTATCAACAGCGACGGCAAGCACAATATGCCCAGCGGGGAGGTGTTCACGGGACCCGTGGAAGAGAGCGTCGAGGGGCACGTGACCTTCTCGTATCCGGCCATCCATCAAGCTCGGGAGGTTACGAACGTCCAGCTCTGGTTCAAGAACGGGCGAGTCATCCGGGCGACCGCCGAGAAGAATGAGGCCTTCTTACTGGAGACGCTGGACACTGACGAGGGCGCCCGATACCTCGGCGAGTTCGCCATCGGTACCAACGAGGGGATCACGCGTTTCACCGGTCAGATACTCTTTGACGAGAAGATCAACGGGAGCTTCCACGTCGCGCTGGGCGCCGGATATCCGGAGACGGGAAGTAAGAACGAGTCTGCCATCCACTGGGACATGATCTGTGATCTGCACCAGGGTGGTGAGATATGGGTCGACGACAAGCTGCTCTACGAGGACGGTCGATTCGTGATAGACTTCTGACTCTAATCCTACAACCGCACATGGGTAACCAGAGCTAGGTGGACGGCCCAAGACAGCCCCCTGTAGGTTGTTTCTGGCCAGCGTCGGCGAGATTCTTCGTCGCTGCGCTCCTCAGAATGACAA
>SKQX01000162.1 GCA_007118795.1 Thermoflexales bacterium
CAGCCCTCCTGTTGATCGTCCTGGTCAAAGGCACCGTCCTGGATCCCCATCAAGTCCTGTACCATCACTCGGCGCCTGGCGACGCTGCCCCGGCGCAGCACAGACTGTATGCCGAGTTCGGAGATCAGGATCAAGCCCAGATCGAGCTCATCGGGCACGATCTGCGCGGAACCGCCCTGCGTCCCGGCGACACCCTGTCGGTCGTGCTCTACTGGCGGGCGCTAACTGACGTGGGGACGAACTACCAGTCTTTCGTTCACGTAGCCCAACCCCTGGACGTGGCGTGGGCACAAGAGGACCACCTGAATCCGGGCGGGCTGCCCACATCCCGCTGGC
Source organism: Thermoflexales bacterium (assembly GCA_007118795.1). GTDB lineage: Bacteria > Chloroflexota > Anaerolineae > B4-G1 > B4-G1 > SKLM01. The sequence goes on from SKQX01000162.1 coordinate 337, forward strand.
CCACAGATAGGTACGTCTGGGACGAGTACGCCATCCGACTGCCGCAGCAGCTGCCACCGGGAACCTACCTGGTGAACGTGGGCCTCTACTCGCTGTCAGACGGAGGGAGACGCTTGCAATGGCGCGATGGCACTGAGGCAGCGCGGGACAGTATCGTCATCGGTTCCGTAGAGGTTGTGAGCCCTGGGTCACGATGAGAAGAGGGGCAAGATACGTCCTTCCACGACAGCGCAGCCGCCCCCCGGGCGAAGGTAAGCGGACCAGGTGCGTCCTAGCCTCTACTCTTTTCCCGTGTGCTGTTCCAGGGTACGCTCAAGAATGTCGGCACGTCCCGCGTCGTTGCGTGCGCGCTTCCCCGACCGGCGTTTGTCACCTTCGGCCCGGCCTCGATCAGCATAGGCACGCTCCATAGCAGCCTCCATCGCCGTCTGCTGAACTGCTTCCTCCTCTTCAGCTGTGTCCTCGGGCTCCGGTTCCTGGACAGCTTCTTCCTCGATTCCCTGACGGGTCAGATCGATGCGCTGTCTCTTCCGCTCGACCTTCAGGATGCGCACATCGATCTCATCGCCAACACTGACCAATTTGGAGGGATGCTCCACATATCCTGAGGACATCTCGCGGACGTGAAGGAGCCCAGGCCGTTTTGCGCCGATATCGACAAAGGCCCCATACTTCTCGATACGAGTGACTTTGCCCTTGTAGATCCTGCCCTGCTGCAGCTGTTCCCACATCACGTCGGGCGGTTCGACCATCGTCAGGCTTACCCGGCCCCGTTCAGGGTCCACCTCAGTGACCCAGACGGTCACTTCATCCCCCACCTGCACAGCCTCCGTGACGGCGTCAACTTCCCTGCCGCCGGTAAGCTGCGAGATGTGAAGCAAGCCTTCATACGGCAAGCCGATGTCAACTACCGCACCATGTAGCCCGACCTCCGTAACTCGCCCCTCCAGACGCGTCTTCGGTTCCAGATCCTCCACCGAGATCTCCTGATTACCTTCTCCTGCTATCACGCCACTACCTCCTCCTCCCCTTGATCTTCGTCTCAACTAGCTTTGACACAATCCTGTATTCTACTTGATGCTTGGAGGCTGTCAAGATGGTGATGTGCAGTGCCACGGGCAAGGGAGTCTCGACCACTGTCGCCTGGAGAATGCTCACCAAGGGGCCTCGGGGAAGGTAACGACCCCAGCGTGAATGCCCACCTGTTTGTGCATCTTGACGCCCTCGAATGGCGTGCCCATTATCCCATCGTGGACCGCCCAACTCCGACCGCGTACGGTCTCGTGCGCCCCAGGCCGACGAAAGGGCGTCGAGCCATCCAGTCGGTTGTACAGTAACCCTCCCGGGGCGAACTCCCGGTGGATCCACTCCATTCGGCCCAATCCCATCACGTACGCAAAGCCCATGCGTTCAAACAGGACAGCGTTGTGATAGGCCAGAGGTTCGATGAAGAAGGTATCGTGATCAAGATGGTCGACGAAGGCCTCCAGGCCGGGCATCAGATCTCGCGTCAGCCGAAGACCGCGGCGGACCTGTCCCGGCGCAAGCCCCGCCTCCATGGCTCTGATCTCCTCTTCGATGTTCCGACGCACAGTTCCGAAGTGGGTGAGGGTGCCGTCGGGCAGCTGGTCTGTGTCAAAACGGTCTGATTCCGGATCATTGACGATGAACATGACTACCCCAATCTGGCCCAGGGCTGTGTCGGCCAGCTGCAGGTACAGAAGAGGATCCTCGGCCTCTGGCACGTGTCTCAAGGAGAGCGCCACAGATGTTCGCTGGGGAGCCACGGTGAAGAGGGACGATTCACTGTCATCCGACGCCCTTTCGAGATTGATGTCGAACCGGAGCATCACATCCAAGGGGAGCAGACACTGGTAAACTCGAGTGCGTTCCTCCTCCGGCAGGGCGTTGATCTGACTGATAGAGCGCAAGCGGCCGGCCGAGAGCAACCGGCTGGGCTCAGCGACAGTCGGGACGGTGCTCATCAGCGGCGGCGGTCTCTCATAGCCCTTTCGATCTCCCGCTTGGCGTCTCGTTCAGCGATCGTGCGCCGCTTATCGTGCTTCGCCTTGCCCTTTGCCAGCGCGATCTCTACCTTAGCCAGCCCATCCTTGAGGTAAAGCTGAAGAGGGATGATCGTGTAACCGCTCCGCTCGATCTCCGTGGTGAGACGGTCTATCTCATACCGATGCAGCAGCAGCTTCCGCGGACGAAGGGGGTCGTGGTCGAAATATCTGCCGGCAGGTTGGTACGACCCGATGTGGACATCGAGGAGCCACAACTCCCTGTCGCGGGGACGCACATAGCCGTCGCGAAGATTCACGCGCCCCTCACGGATAGCCTTGATCTCCGTGCCCTTCAAGACCAAGCCTGCTTCGTAACGGTCCTCGATATGGTAGTCGTGTCGGGCCTTCCGATTGCGAGAGACGACCTTGATACCCTCTCGCGCCATCATTCGCGGTCCAGAAGAAACTCAATCGCCCGCTGCAACTGGGGGTCTCGTTCCGGATCCTCGAGCCGCTCCTCCTCGGGCCATGGGACCTCAATGTCTGGTGTCAGCCCTTGTCCCTGAATACGCTGGTTGTTGGGCGTGAACCAGAGCGCGACGGTAACTCGAAGCTCGGAGCCGTCACTCAATGGGAAGGGACGCTGCACCGACCCCTTTCCAAAGGTGGGCATCCCGACCAGCGTCGCCCTTCCGTGATCCTGAAGCGCTCCCGCCACGATCTCAGAGGCACTGGCGGAGCCGCTGTTCACCAGCACCACCAGAGGAACATCCTCGCCTAAGTCACCCGCACTCGCTCGGAACACCCGCTCTGACCCATCGCTGAACCGTTCCGTCGCCACCACGACGTCCCCCAGGAACAGATCTGCCACGTTGATAGCCTGGTCGAGCCAGCCGCCCGGGTTCTGTCTCAAATCAAGGACGATGCCCTCAGTATCCTGGTTCAGCATTGATTCAAGGGTCTCTTCCAGATTCTGCGTCGCCGTGGCGCTAAACTCCCGCAGGTTGATGTATCCCACGCCACCTTCCAGGACTTCGCTCTCGATGATGGGAATGGCCAGCCGGGCGCGGACGACAGTCACCTCAACGGGGTCTGGGACTCCTTCACGCTCCACCGTAAGCGTCACCCGGCTGCCGGCCGGTCCCCGGATCTTGCCAATGGCCTCGTACAACGTATCACCAACGATGGAATCGCCGTCAACGGCGATTACCCGATCCTCGGCTCTTATCCCGGCCTCCTCGGCAGGTCCCCCCTCGAAGGTTCCGACAATCCTGACGCGTCCGGAGTCGTCCAGGTCGACGAAAGCCCCGATTCCCTCGAACTCCCCGGTGGCATCCTCTCGAAGGATCGCTGTCACCTCAGGTTCGATGAAGGCGGTATATTGGTCATCCAGGGCGTTGAGCATACCCCGGATGGCGGCATAGGTGATCTCCTGCAGCGTGGGGAGTTCACCGTAGAAGTGCTCCTCGAGCAGTTCCCAGGCCTCCCAGAAAAGCTCAAACGTCGCCTCAGTCTCATCCTCCGGCGGGGACACAGGTCGCGGGGTCTCGGTGGCTTCCCCGGGTTCTCCGTCAGGATCCTGCGGGGGTGGGCCCTTTGGCAAGGGCTCTCCGTCAGCAGGACCAGATGGAGCCGCCGGCCACGCCGCTGCACCGTCACCTCGGCCCAGCAGGAGATAAGCGGACCCAAACCCCGCGGCGAAAATACCCGTAGCCAGCGTCAATCCCAGTACGCATACAACCAGGACTTTCACTACCGTTCGTAATGTCCCGTCCATCTGTCACCCCGATTCTAGATACGCCGCGCAGCATCGAAGGTCACACTTCAAGCTACTCGGCGTCTGGCTACGCGCACCGGTAGACCGGCGCACCGCCGATTCGCTAGTTATTCTAACACAAAGGTACTTCGCAGCAAGTGGTCGCATCCAGGGGAAGGGGGGTCAACGGTAGACGGAACGTGGGCGTGGCCTTGATCATCGCTGTTACTACGCATAAGTATTATTATACGTAGCCACGTACTCTTTGGTTTACCTGCTGCATCCAAGGACCCGGAGGCTGTGGCCCGGCTGGGCCCTGTGCCAAGCTTACAGACCCAGCGGACCCATGCCCACACCATGAGGCCTCGATCGCCCGTCCGCTGACCAGCGCGCCGGTCGCCACGATGATAGACGCTCGGTACTGAACCTCCTGGGCGCTGCGACCGCCAACGCTCGCAGCGGTTAGCTCGGGATCCCCTACGGTAAGCTGTCTTTTTTGCCGACCTGGAACTCACCCCCGTTGCCCAGCGCTACTCCTGCCGGATTTCCGTCGACCGCACTCTGGTTCCGTTCGCGCGGTGCTCGCAATCCGGCTTGCAACGACATGAGCATCTCCCCGAACGACCGCGACGCTGGACCATAGAGCCTGTCGCACAGGGCAGCCTGCAATATCGACTGCATTGACAGCATCCGCCCGATGTAGTGCTACACGAAGTCCGCGACGCCAGCCTGGATGGGCAGCGCGGGTGGTTCCCAAAGAATCCAGCTGTGGTATAATCGTCAGATATGACAGAGGAGACTTTCCGGCAGTTGGTGGCCGAGGCGCTCGAGGACCTTCCGGACGAGATTCGTGAGAAGCTCGACAACGTTGATGTGGTCATCGCCGATTGGCCCGACCCGACCACCCTGAGAAAGGCCCGCGTGCGCCATCCGATGCAGCTTCTCGGTCTCTACCACGGAGTACCCCAGACCAAGCGCGGTCGCAGCTACGGCCTTGTCCTCCCCGATAAGATCACCATCTACCGCGGGCCCATCGAGCGCCGAGCCCGTACCACCGAGGAAACACGTGATCTCGTCCGTCGGGTCGTACGACACGAGATCGCCCACCATTTCGGAATCGACGACGATCGCCTCCGCGACATCGGAGCCTATTAAGGCGGGAGGGCCGACCCGGACCACCGAAGCTTAGCCCGTCCCAGTACGACGAGGATCTAGGGATGACCAAAGAGAGCAGATCGTCAGCACCGCGGGCTCCGGCCTCGATCTCCGAGACCGGTTTGGACCAGCGGTTCCTCTCCGCATTGACACTTAAGACGCTCTACCGTGAAGGAGACATGCTCGGATATCAACTGGCCGAGCGCATGCGACTCCCCCACTCGGGGGCGGTGGACGTCTTGCTCGCCTCACTGAAGCAGGAGCAGCTCTGTGAGGTTAGAGGAGCTACACCTGGTGCGGGAAGCCAGGTGGGCCTGGGCAGAGCCGCCTACCACTACCACCTAACGGATCGGGGGGTCTCCGCTGCTCGCGAGGCCCTGAACCGGAGCCAGTATGTCGGTCCAGCACCGATCCCTCTAACAGAGTATGACGCTGCCATACGTGACCAGCAGTCGGCAAGACGCATCGCGCAGCGCGATGGGCTCACCCAGGCTCTGTCTCATCTTCTGGTCGATGGGGGGACCATCAGGCACCTCGGCGCAGCCATCAACTCCCGCCGGGCCATCTTCCTCTACGGCCCATCAGGGAATGGGAAGACAGCCATTAGCGAGGCCATTGGCCAGCTGATCATGCGAAGCAGCCTTTACATCCCCTACGCGGTGGTGACTGATCGCGAAGTGATCACGGTTTTTGATCCTGTGAACCATGTTCGGGTCGAAGACCGCGCAGCAGACGCCGGGAGACTCGATCAGAGATGGGTTCGCATCCGACGCCCCTTCGTTGCGGTGGGCGGAGAGATGACCCTGACACAACTCGACCTAATATATGAGCGAACCCGCCGGTATTATGAAGCCCCACTCCAGATGAAGGCCAACGGAGGCATGCTGCTCATTGATGACTTCGGTCGACAACAGGTACGCCCGCGCGATCTTCTGAACCGCTGGATCGTGCCGCTGGAGAAGAGGACCGATTACCTGACCCTTCACACCGGCCGCAAAGTTCAGATACCCTTCGAAACACTCATCATCTTCGCCACCAACCTGGCGCCCGAGGACCTGGTCGATGAGGCCTTTCTTCGACGCATCCGTCACAAGATCGAGATTGGGGATCCCACGTGGGATGAGTATCGCGAGATATTCCGCAACGTCTGCAAGCGGGAGCAGATTCCGTACGATGAGCAGGCTCTGCGCTACCTAATCAAGGAGCACTACATCAAAGCTGGCCGGTCCAAGCGTCGCTGTCACCCCCGGGACCTTCTGCAGCAAGTCCAGGACATCGCCAGCTACTCAGGACAACACGTGGCCCTAACCCAAGAGCTGTTGGACGAGGCTTGCGCCAACTATTTCGTAGATCTCCACGATTCGCCCCAGTAGCGCCAACAGACGAATCCGGCGCCTACGGACCGTCCTAGTACCGGAACGGCACGTGGGCAGACAGAGCTTCCTGGATAACCGAGGAGCGCCCACGTGTGTGGCCTTTGGCCAGCGTGCGGGAGATCCTTCGTCGCTGCGGCGCTGACTCTCCTCCCTTCCCCAGAACCAGGAACACAATTGGAGTCATGGCTCTCGGCCAGTTGGCTCGACGATACCGTCAGCTGGGCGGCTCGAAAGGTGTGAAACCCCCACCGCGGATTTCCGCCGTCATGCTAACGACGACGAAGGCGTCGGCGTCGATGTCGCGGACGATCGCCTTAAGATGAGAAACCTGCACGTCGGTCACGGCGGAGAGGAGCACGTCCCACCTATCCCCCGTGTACATCCCTTTGCCCTCCAGGGCGGTCACGCCCCGCTGGAGCTCCGCCAGGATCCTACCCGCCACTGCCTGTCCTTTGGTGGTGATGATCACGGCCAAGCGCTCCTCGCGCCGAGGCCTCGGTACAAAGGGTCTGGCCGCGCGCCGCAGGAACTCCGGAGCATGGAACCAGGACCGTGACAGCCTGTCGGCTATCATGAGCACGGACAGGCCGGTGTAGAGCAGCGCGGCCCCGAGTACGACCGCCTGTCCAGGAATCGGGCCCACCGTTGCCCGCTCCACAACCGTGGTAAGACTCACCGTTCGGCTCGGGTGCATCACGAGCTTGAGCAACCAACTGAGCATCAACAATGACATCAGCCAGATATAGTTGCGTCGAAAGCGCCTTGCTACCGCTTGCCAGAGCTCAATGGGAAATGACGGATCGCTCAGGGTCTGCGCCAGCTTCCCAGCCCAGTCCGCCGAAGGCTGGAAGGGGGGTACGAAGATCGGCGCCAGGAAGTCGGTCTCCATCAGATGAACTCGGTAGGCCCAAAGCACGTAGTATCGATAGCGTCGAGCCTCGATCGTCAGGAATACGAGCAGCAAAAGGAGCACCAGCCCAAACACGAAATGGGGATTGGTCGGCTCAGCAAACACGAAGGTCAGGGCGCCGGCCACGGTGATGACGGCCCAATTGGTGGTTGCGTCGAGCCGGGTGCGCCACGTGTTGGCACGCTGGATTTCACCCCGGTACAGGTGGACCATAGCCGAGGTGAAGTTCGCGGGATCTAGCTCATAGCCACGGAACGACCACCGGCGGGCCCCGTCTCCTGCGCGGCTTCCATCTTCCGCCGTCATAGAATGTCGACCTCCCTCCTGAGCTATCGTCGCCGGGTCACCCGCCACCGCCGCAGTCGCTTGTGGACGAAAACGCCCACCAGCGCCGATGCCATCACAGCGGTCACTCCCCTCATGGCCAGAGATCCAAAATCGGTGCCAATCATCACGGCGTGCACGCTGGCGAGGAAGAAGGCCACGTAGTTGAGGTAGTGGATCACGCGCCAGCTCTGCTTGAGCCTCGTCCGAAACAGAGCGGCCAATGAGGCAAGCCCGATCACGTACCAAGCAGGACGGCCGCCCAAGCTCAGAAACATCTCCACAGAGGAAAAATCGGGGAGAAAGACCCGCAGGCTTGAACTCTGAATC
>SKQX01000111.1 GCA_007118795.1 Thermoflexales bacterium
GCCGCGCGGCCTCCAATAGGGACCATGTCCCCCCGATGTTCGTCTCAAAGGTCGAAAGGGGCGCTCGATTCGCGATGGGGACAACAGTCTGGGCGGCCAGGTGGAAGACCGTGTCGATCTCGTACTCGTTCAGTGTCCGCTCGAGCAGCTTGTACTGGGTGACACTCCCGTGCACGACGCGTATCCGGTCCCGGTAGCCTGACCCGACCAGTAGGGAGAAGGGCACCTCGTCCCGTACCAGACCCGTCACCGCCGCACCCATGTCGACCAGCGCGATAGTCAACCAGGAGCCCAGAACACCCGTACAACCTGTGACGAAGACCGGACGATCAAGCCACGAGAAGTCGACCCCAGGTTCCATGCTGGACTTCAACCCCAGATCTTCCACGGCGCGCTCTTGCCCCAGACTACGTTCATCTCCCGCGCATCTTTGAACGTATCCATCGCTCGCCAGAACCCCGTGTGTTCGTACACAGCAAGCTGGCGGTCAGCGACGAGCCGCCGCAGCGGTTCCCTCTCGAGGACCACGTCGTCGCCATCGCCCAGGTAGTCGAAGATCTCTCGTTCAAAGACGAAGAAACCCCCATTGATCGTCGCGTCCACCAGCGGTTTCTCCTCAAAATGGGATGCCATACCCGCCCCGTCAGTCTCCAGCACGCCAAATCGGGAGAAGGATCTGACGCCCGTGACCGTGGCCACCCGCTCCATCTTGCGGTGGAAGGCGAGCAGCGCGTGCAGATCGATGTCGGCAACGCCGTCTCCGTAGGTGGCGAAAAACGTCTCTGCCCGCAGGTAGGGCGCAACTTTGCGGATTCGGGCCCCCGTCTTTGTATGCAGCCCCGTATCGGCAAACGTGATGCGCCATGTTTTCTCTGGGTTGGGGCCGTGGTACGTGATGCTCCGTTCCCCATCCAGCTTCAACGTGAAGTCCCGATTCGCTGTATCGTAGTCTAGGAAGTACCGCTTGATGTCCTGACCGCGGTAGCCCAGTGCCAGCACAAACTCCGCAAATCCTTGCGCAGCGAAGAGCTTCATGACGTGCCACAGGATCGGGTATCTGCCAACTCGGACCAGCACCTTGGGTCGTTCGTCCCCCATGCGGATCCCCATCCCGCCGCACAGGATCACCACTGGCTCCCGATCAGTCGTCGTGGTCATCCTTCATCTCCCCAGATGCCTCGACCATCCTTCTCAGATTGAGCGTAAACGGCGGATAAGCGATGCCATTCTCGGTCACGATGCCGCTCACGTAGCGATGAGGCGTCACATCGAAAGCCGGATTCGCGACAGCGACGCCCTGTGGCACGATTGGCTGTCCCTGGTAGGTTACCTCGGTGATCTCTTCGGTGGGACGTTTTTCGATAGGGATATCGTCGCCGCTGGGCAGCGCCAGGTCCACCGTCGACGTTGGCACGCACGGGTAGAAGGGCACGCCGTTATCTTGCGCCGCCAGCGCCAGCTTGTATGTGCCTATCTTGTTGGCCACGTCGCCGTTGGCAGCCACCCGGTCAGCTCCCACTAACACGATGTTCACCTGCCCGGTCCTCAGGAAATGCCCCGCCGCATTGTCCACAATCAGCGTGAATGGAATGCCCAGCTGCTGCAACTCCCAGCTGGTCAGCCTGGCTCCCTGAAGTCGTGGCCGTGTCTCGTCCACCAGGACGTGGATCTGCTTCTCCTGCTCGTAAGCGGTCCGGATGACTCCCAAAGCGGTGCCGTAGTCTACGGTGGCCAGCGCTCCCGTGTTGCAATGGTGGAGAATCGTGTCTCCATCTTGAACCAGTGCCGCACCGTGTTGACCCAGTCGCTTGTTGATCAGGACGTCCTCATCGGCCAGGGCCTGCGCCTCGTCTAGCATGGCTTCGCGGATGCCCTCGGCATCAGCACCTGACTCCGCACGCTGCAACATTCGTGATACCGCCCAGAAAAGGTTGGCCGCCGTGGGCCGGGCTCTCTTGAGCGTCTCTGCCGCCTCGCTCAGATCTGATAGTAACGCGTCTCGACCCGTCGCCCCGCTGCGCCGCGCGGCCAGCGCCATCCCGAAGGCAGCTGCGGCACCAATGGCGGGTGCCCCGCGGATGGCCATATCCCGAATGGCCTCGGCCACCTCCCCAGCGCTCTCACACTCTAACACCTCGAACTGTGCCGGGAGCAGCCTTTGGTCGATCATCCTCACTTTGCCGTCGTACCACTCTACGCTTCGCATCTCACCACCTCCGTCGGACCGTCTGCCAATGCGGGCCTTATAGCAATGCCCCTCGGGGGCCAACGTGCCGCAGGGGGACAGACTCTTTGCCCACATCGGCCTACCTACTCAGCGGCGCGCTATCGTATCACGCCAGCCTGGGGTTGTCAACCGTTCCCCGCCACTGGGTGGAAGGCTCATGCGAGAGGACTGGGTCGCGTGTGCCTGTTGCTGCGCACGGATTCGGCCGGGCGTGGTCCGCCCCGCGCGCCACGAGAGGCTTGGTCCGGGCGCGTCGGGCTGTCAGGAGGAGTTTCTCTCATCACGCCACCCGTATCAGCCCTAGTGGGTAAGCCTTCGGTTCTCCAACCTCTCCACCCTCGTGAACTGTAACACAAGCAGATGCGGCAGCGTCATCACGCTGCCGCATCTCCCTCTCTCACAGCTGCATCACCCTCAGTGCTGATCGCTATGCCGGCGTGGCGATGCCCAGGATCTCCGACTTCTTGACCTCTGGTTTCTTATCTACCTCTGACTTTTCCGCCTCTGGCTCTTCCGCTTCAAGCTCTTCAACCGCAGGTTCGAGCTCCTCCTCCTCATCGGCCAACTCCAGCGCAACACCCCCGTAGCTCTCAATGGGACCGTCGGAGGAGGGGTTGTTGCCCCTGTACCCCGTGCCCGCCGGAATTAGCTTGCCCAGGATCACGTTCTCCTTCAGTCCCAGCAGGGGATCCTCTCGGCCTTCCGCAGCTGCCTCGGTCAACACCCGGATCGTGTGTTGGAAGGAGGCCGCCGACAGGAAGCTCTCGGTATTCAGAGCCGCCTGAGTGATGCCTAGCAGCACTGGCATCGCCGTCGCAGGCTGTCCGCCCTGATCCATAACCTCGCGGTTGGTGTCCTCAAGGTCGAGTCGGCGGATCAACAGGCCCGGCAGTAGGTCTGTATCGCCAGAGCGCGTCACTCTGACCTTGCTCAGCATCTTCCGGAAGATAATCTCGAAGTGCTTGTCGTTGATGTTCACGCCCTGTGACCGATAGACCTGCTGAACCTCCAAGAGGAGATAATCCTCCGTGGCTTTCCGCCCCAGTACCTGAAGGATATGACGCGGGTTCTTGACGCCCTCAACCAACTGCGTGCCCGGCGCGATCTCCTGTCCCTCTTCAACCAGTATCCTCCCTGTCTGAGGGAGCTTATGTCGGACTTCCCGTCGATCCTCGTGTATCAGCGTGATCTTTCGGTCATCCACCACAACTCGGCCATCTGCCTCGGCCTCGATCTCTTCATCATCCAGCGAAGCTAAGACCTCGCCGGCTCGAACGTCGTCGCCATGCTCCACGACCATCGTCCACCCTTCTGCGATGTCATACTCGAACTTCTGCACCTTGGTGTCCACGACGGTGATGTATCGGAGTCCGTCCGTCTTGTGAACGTGAACGATGCCGCCGGCCTCCGATATGGGCGCCTCGCCCTTCGGGGTCTTGCGCCCCTCGAAGAGCTCCTCAGCGCGTGGCAGACCAACGGTGATGTCACGCCCCGCTGCGACGCCACCACTGTGGAACGTCCTCAGCGTCAGCTGCGTGCCCGGCTCACCGATCGATTGGGCAGCGACAATTCCCACCGCCGACCCAACCTCTACCAGATCACCGCGACCCAAGTCGCGTCCGTAACAGAGGGCGCAGATCCCGTGGCGTAGTTCACAGGTCAGTGGCGACCGAACGTCCACCTCCCCGATTTCGCTCTTCTCAATCAGCCCTACCGCCTCTTCATCAATCTCCTCATTCCGATCGAAGATCAGCTCTCCCGTATTGGGATCTGCCAGGGGACTGGCTGCCATCCGCCCCACCAGCCGCTCCTCCAGGGTCTGTCCGCCCACGTCCTGGTGGGTTGGGATTCCTATGCCCGCCTGGGTGCCGCAATCGTGAGCGTTGATGATGATGTCCTGCGCCACATCCACCAAGCGGCGCGTCAGATAGCCGGCATCGGCGGTGCGCAGCGCCGTGTCCGCCAGACCCTTCCGCGACCCGTGGGTGCTGATGAAGTACTCCAGGGCCGAAAGCCCCTCGCGCAGACTGGACCGGATGGGCAGCGGGATGATGCGCCCCGATGGATCGGCCATCAGGCCACGCATACCCGCCAGCTGCGAGATCGGGCCGTATCCACCCTTGGATGCACCTGAGCGGGCCATCACCGACACCGTGCTGTTCTCGGGTTGCGCCCGAGCCACCACGTCAGCCACCTTCTCTCTCGCCCGTGACCATAGCTCCACCGTCCGCGTGTACTGCTCTTCCTCCGTCAGCAGACCACGACGATACTGCCTCTCCACCTCGGCCACCGTCTCCTCGGTCCTGGCCAGGATCTCCACTTTCTCCTGAGGTATGACCAGGTCCGAGATGCCGATCGTGATCCCCGAGCGAGTGGCGTACTGGAATCCCAGGTCCATCAAGCGGTCCGCGACTTCTGTCGTCCGCTCACGCCCCAGCCGTCGATAGCTCAGGGCGATCAGGTCCTGGAGAGCGCCCTTGTCCAGCGCGTGGTTGATGAAGCGAATCTCGTCCGGCAGAGCGCTGTTAAACAGGCACCGGCCCACCGTGGTCCTGATCGGCTCTTCTGGTGCCGGCTTGTCCTCATAGACCTGCGCCAAGAGAACCGGGGTGTGAACGTCCACGTGCCCCAGGCTGTAGGCCAACTCCAGCTCCTGCAAGTCAACGAATGGCTTGGGGCTCTTGTCAGCGTACGTATCATCCTCCATCGTCAGGTAGTAAATGCCCAGACACATGTCCTTGGTCGGACCGACCAGCGGCTGCCCGTTCGCAGGCTTGAGCAGATTGCGGGTCGAGAGCATCAGCATTCGGGCTTCTTCCACGGCCCGGTCGGACAGCGGTACGTGGACCGCCATCTGATCCCCGTCAAAGTCAGCGTTGAACGCGGGACAGACCAACGGATGGAGCTGAATCGCTTTGCCCTCAATCAGCGTGGGCTCAAAAGCCTGAATCCCCAGGCGGTGCAGGGTTGGAGCACGGTTGAGAAGAACCGGCCGATCGCCGATCACCTCCTCAAGCACTTCCCACACCTCAGGTCGCTCGCGCTCGATCAAGCGCTTAGCAGCCTTCACGTTGGTGGCGTAGTTGTACTCCACCAACTTGCTGATCACAAAGGGTCGGTACAGCTCAAGTGCCATACTCTTGGGCAGACCGCACTGATCCATCCTCAGCTCTGGCCCGACGATGATCACGGAACGACCCGAGTAGTCCACACGCTTGCCCAGCAGGTTGCGGCGGAATCGCCCCTTCTTCCCTTTCAACATGTCGCTGAGCGACTTCAGCTCACGGTGTCCGTGGCGCGAACGTGCCTTGCCACGGCTATTGTCGATCAGGCAGTCCACTGCCTCCTGGAGCATACGCTTCTCGTTCCGCACAATCACGTCAGGCGCGCCGAGCTCAAGCAGACGCTTCAGTCTGTTGTTCCGATTGATCACACGGCGATAGAGATCGTTCAAGTCCGACGTGGCGAACCGTCCCCCGTCGAGCTGGACCATCGGACGTAGGTCGGGAGGAATGACGGGCAACGCCGTCAGGATGATCCATTCGGGCTTGTTACCGCTTCTGCGCAGCGCCTCGACGATACGTAAGCGCCTCCGTGCCACCTTGCGCCGCGTCTTTGAGGTGTCGTGCCGTACCTGATGCCACAAATCCTCCGCCAACTCCTCCAAGTCCAAGCTGGACAGAATCTCGTGAAAGGCCTCCGCTCCCATGCCGGCCTTGAACACCTGCCCCCACTTGCTCCTCAACTCCCGCAGGCGAGGCTCGCCCATGCACTGGTACTTCGCCAGGCTCAGGACTTCCTCACGATCGGCATCCAGACTCGCGCGCCAGTCCTCAATCTCGGCAGCTGCCCGCTCCTCAATCTGACTGATCTCATCCTGAGTGGCTTCCCGCCAGCTCTCCAGGTCCTCCCGCAGCGGTGCCAGCTTCTCCTCACGCTCGATCTCCAGCGACTCCTCGACGTCACTGAGATGATCCTGAACCGTCGTGTTCAGCGCCGTCAGGTGCTCCCGACCGACGACTTCACCCTGTTCCGCAATGATCTCGCCCGTCGGCTTGAAGACCATCGGCGCTGACAGGGTCTCCCCTTGTCGGTTCTCGATCTTCTGCTGCAGGGACTGAGCTTCCTGGACGACCTCGCCCGTCGCCTTATCCAGACTTTGATCGAAGTCGCTCCGGATCTCGTCCATCCGCTCCTCGATCCGGGCCTCTTCCTCTTTCAGGCGGTCCTGCAGGGCCTCGATGCTTTCCTGGGCTACTCCCTCGCGCTTCTCCTTGGTCTCCTCGAACTCCTCTTCGAGGCGATGGAGAGCCTTCTGCCGCGCATCCTCGTTGACGTTGATGATAATGTGCTTGGCGAAGTAGAGCACGCGATCCATATCGCGCTTGCGAATCCCAATCAGCTTACTGAGGTGATTGGGCACACGGCGTGTGTACCACGTGTGCGCGGCTGGAGCAGCCAGATCGATGTGCCCCATCCGCTCGCGCCGCACCGAAGCACGCGTCACCTCAACACCGCACTTGTCACATATGATGCCCTTGTAGCGAATGTTCTTGTACTTGCCGCAGTAACACTGATAATCCTTGGTGGGGCCGAAAATGGCCTCGCAGAAGAGACCGTCCTTCTCAGGACGAAGGCGACGGTAGTTGATCGTCTCAGGCTTAGTGACCTCTCCGTAGGACCAGTCATGAATGTCTTCCGGTGATGCCAACTTAATGCGCAAGCTCCGGAAGTCCTGCGCTTCTAGCCCGCTCTCGTTTCGGTTATTCATCACCCTTCCTGTTTTCTAGGGAGCTCGCTAGCGTAGAAGAAGCGCTGAGCCCCAGAAGTCTTCAGCGCCTCGCACGACGCCACTACGCTAGAGTGCTGGTCTAAGCGCAAACCTACATTATAGAGCTTTCTGCCCTTTTGTCAAGCTGAGAACTCGAACGGGACAGGAGCAAGGGTTTTGGCACCAGAGACCTTTGAGGTTTCGATTGACACCTCGCAGCACGCTCTTTTTTGCCCGCTGAAGGCGATTTCGGGTCTTGACAGGCCGCGCGAAAACCTCAAAGGTCTAAAACAAGTGCTCCTACCCGAACGGGCCCTGGCCGTTTATGGTGAACCTCATTTCGCACTCCTGCTCTCCAGTGAGTTGATGGAGATTGTCTTGACCAACGTCGACACCTGGCAAGATCACCGTGAGCAACTTCTCATGGCACTCAGGCACTGCGAAGGCAATGTCTAGAACCAGTGCTCCTGCTCCGTTGGTTAGGGCTTTATCATTCTTCTGTCGCCAAGGTGACCGGCACTCGGGAGCACAGCATGATGGCCCGAATGGGCTTAAGGAAGCGTCGGATTCGGTTTGCCGAGATCTCGACCGAGGTGCCGGTCACCTCAACGACCAGAATCATAAGCCCCTGTTCGTCGGTGATCTCCCAGATGTCCATTTCGGCGCGCTGGGTACCATCTTCCCTCCTCCTGTCCCGGGATTGCCCAGTGGTCACCCGGAGGAGCTGTCGACGCGTAGCGGCCTCAGCGATCGGCAATCTCGCTATCGTTGCTGCCAGAATCCTTAAACGCTCGCTAGGTTTGCCATCAGTCGATAGCTAGCAGCCGTAGCACCGGGTGAGTTCCGCGTCGCGTCCCCTCTCCCCCCCGGGGAGAGGGTTAGGGGTGTGCCAGGCATGCCGTGTGTCTAGGAGGTGAAAGTCCTCTGCGGGCCTAGGTGACAGGAACCGCTAGGCGAAGCAAGGGTGTCCGCCGTGAGGCGGAATCTGAAGGAAGCGTAAGGCAAACCGTGGACTCGACGAACAGGAATCGGATAGAAGGCCGGCGCAACCGGGTAAGTTGGCCCCTTACAGCGAAGCCCAGAAGTCAC
>SKQX01000017.1 GCA_007118795.1 Thermoflexales bacterium
AGTCGAAAACCACCCGATGCTGACCAGCCTCCAGCCTGACGGCCCGGAATAGCAGATTGGCTCGACAGATCGCCCTCTCCTCACCGTTGACCCTTACTTGCCAGCCGGGGTACCAGGCATCGGTCAGGACCAGGTAGCCCGATTCCATCAGGTCGGCTTCGATGGTCACCCGTTCGGGATGATACTCGACTATCTTGGTACCGGTGCTGCCCAGATCAAGCGGCGTGCCGTGATAGCCCTCGCCGATCTTCCGGTTGCTCTGTCCATCCCAGCACATTGGATCGTCACCGTCCAATACCACCTCGGACGCCGGATCAAATGTCGGATCTGCCATGGCCGCCAGAGCCGTAAGGTCGTCATCGACCAGTCGCGCAGAGGGAACGACGAAGGCCCTGGGAAGGACGTCGAGGTTCTCATAGACCTTTACGTCGCCAGAGTGAACTAAGCGAAAACGACCTCGATCCGATATCACCAACGACTGAAAGCTACCGGTCCGGTCATCGACCAGACTGATGCCACGCACCACCCACGTGCCCACAGGGAGTGTCCCTTCGAGCACGATACTGACAGGTCGCTTGGACTCGGACCAACTCAGTCGTGTGGTCCCTAGGCCCCCCTCGGCTCGGGCTACACTCCCGCTGCTCCCTAGCTCCTTCCCATCCAACTCGAAAGTGCGCACCGTTCCGTCCTCGAATGTCACGGAGACCACACCCACCGGCTCACCGAGAGACACGGTATCCACGCCCTCATAAGAGAACACGAGACCCAGCGACGTTGCCTGGAACGGTGGCACATGCGCAACCTGGGCCTCCTCGCCCCCGGCGAGCGCGGCTTGGTGTTGGAGATCGTAGAAGACGTCATCAACCCACGCATCCTGCAGTTTGTCGGTGATGAGGTAGCGCGCGTTGAAAAGGCTCAGCCAGCGTCCATCAGGTACAGTGGTCAAGTTCTCACGCAACCGACCGTCGACAAAGACCTCATTCTCTGACGGAAGTAGCATCTGGAGCACCACGAAATGCTCCAGGGGCAGCACACCGCCGTCATAGCCATCGATCGCCGGCACCTCAAAGGCCAGAGGTAAGTTGGGACTCAGGATCTCCTTCTCCTTGGCAGCTATTACGTACTGGTAGAGCTGATCCTGGGAAAGCTGAGGTCGGTAGATCGTCTCGATTAAGGAGAGATCCCCTGGGTCGAAGGTGGTGTCGGACATGCTCAGGAAACGAGCATCAGGGCCGGGAGCACGCCCGCTGGCGTTCCGCAGGTGCGCCATAGCCGGTCGCAGACTCGTGAACGCCTGAGGAGCCGTCGCACGGCTATGCGGCAGCGCCGTCGTGGCCAGATAAAGCTCTGCCACCAACACGACCAACAATCCGAGGGTCAGTGAGCGCGGCGCTCGACGAATCGCCAACATAATTCCTCCGGTCACCACGATGGTGCCCACCCACACAAGGAGGCTCAGCCACCTAGGATCCCGTGCCGCGTCGACCAGTCCGTATCCGAGGGCCCAGATCATCAAGGCCGACACAAGCACGCCCGAGGCCAGAATGGCTTTCTTAGGGATGGGTTGCTGGTCCCACGCGGCGTCAACTGCTCGCCCAGCAAGCGCGGACACACCAACAGCGTAAAGCGCCAACCAGCGGGCAGGCGCGCGAAAATGCGCAAAACCCGGAACGTAGCGGGCCAGGAGGAGATAGATCGGGTTGTAGAGACCCAGGGCAAAGAACAGTCCCAGGAGGACCAGGAGTATCGCGCCCAGAACCCGCGATGGGATGGGATCACACCCTGTTGAACGGCGGAGACGGTTCTGGCTGATGAACAGGACAAGCCCGACGGCAGCCAAAGCCAAACCGGTGATGCCCACATAGGCCACATACTCAATGTGATCCGGCGAGATCGCATCGAAGAACCGGGGCAAGAGAGCACGCCCGACGTAGCCTGGTGGGAGAGAAAAGGACACTCGCTCGCTCAGCGGCAGACCGGGGGCACGCACAGAGTGGCGAGATAGTTCCCAAGTTGGAACCAGTTGAATTCCAGCCAACGCTGCACCGATCACGGCGGCGATGACCAAAAGGACTGACCGTTGGACCAACGGCTCGACCTCACCGTCCCACAGCGCACGCCAGATCCGCGGCCCACATCCGTAGACCGCCAGACCAACCAGCGAGATAAAGGCCGTCTGAGTGTGCCCCGCAAAGAGCACCAGACTGACCGTCAGGGTCAGGCCAAGAAGGCTTGCTCTGCGGTGTACAGCCCGTGTCCCAGCGTGGGAGGCGCGATCGTACAGCATCAGCATGAGGGGCAGCCAAGCCAAACCCTGGAGTTGGTTGATGTGCTCAACCTGGGCGCCCAGATAGCCACCCAGAACAAACACGGCCCCGACACCCCACGCCCCAACGCGTCCCAGGTCGTACGACGTGCGGCCCCACAGATAGGCATTTAGTGCAGCCAGGCACAGATGCAGAGTAATGGTGAGATGGACCGAGCGGTAAGCCGGTAGTAAGAGCCACAGCACCCAGTTTAGGGGATAGAAGAAGCCTACCTGACTGTTGGCCAGGAAGGGCGCTCCCATGAACAGATAGGCGTTCCACAGCGGGAGTCGACTAGCGCGGATAGCTCGCGTCGCCTCCGCCCAGTATGGATAGAAATAGGTGAAGATGTCGCCGCCCGCTAGGACCCGCCCAGCTAGGCTAAGGCGCCAGGTAAACACGATGACCAGAAGCCAGAGTAGTAGCAGGGCAGCTGCGTCCCGAAGAATGGACCTGTATCGCGACATCAGTTTTCCAACCGGGCCAACTGATAGAGGATGAACGTCACAGCACCGTCTTCATCAGCAACCGTCAAGACCGGATTCAACGTGTAGCCCACATCGCCCAAGTATCGCTCCAGTCGCGCAGAGGATTCCCACCCCGGGAAGGCGACAAAACGGGGCTCTCTGTCGCCGAACGCTTGCACATCCCGCGCCAGCCAGGCTGGGTTCGGCCAGTAAGACAGGTGGACTGGAACACCCCACAATCCGTATCGGTAGTGCCATCCGAGCCAGTGATGGTAGACCACGGACCCTGCTGGCCGTTGGGCCAAGAATGAGGTGACCTCCTCAAACCCCTGATAGACAGCTTGTTCCCGGCCGACGGGATACTGACCCGCCCTGGCCTCAACAGCAGGCCCCAACAAGACGGCGACTAACAGCCCGGCGACGCCGAGCTGTTGCCAGGCCATTGCAAGCCCGATCCGGTTGGCCGCCCATTGGACGGAGCGACCCAATGCGACAGCCAACAGCGGTAGTAGCGGTAACAGATACCGATCCCAGATGGGAAACGCCACAAGCCACTTAAGCAAGGCGTAGGCCACTACGAAAGATGCCAGCAGGACGTCGACCTGAGGGTTCCTCCTCTGTGGGCTTCGGATAATGGCACTCATCACCAGAGCAGGCAGACCCACCATCAGAAGAGCATTCACCACCGATGAAGCAAACAAGTAGCGCATCATGCTGAGCCACGCCTGCACGCGTGGTAAGAGTTCTTGGGCCCGGGTCAACCGAAGACCGCCATAGCCGACGACACCTGCCTGCCAAAAGCTGCCCGCTCCACGGAGGACCCGTACGCCATCCCAGGCGAAGACCAGCCCCACGACCAGGGCCCAGCAGGCCACGTAGTCAAGGAACAGAGACCTACCGTTGTCTGAAGAATCGGAAAGAAAGACTAGCAATGACAGCGATAACGGTAGCCAGACCAGGCCGGTCTGCTTTGCAGCGAAACTCAACGCGGCCAGTACACCGGCCCAAGATGGTCGGCGTCCAACCGCAGCCAGACAAGCAGCCGCTCCGAGGGCCACCATCAACGGGTCGGGAAAGCCCGTACTGGAGAAGACAATGGCAAAGGGCGAGAGACCAACACCGACGGCTGCTATGAACCCAACCCAGCGCTCCCTATAGAGCGCACGACCCAGAGCCCCGGTCAGCGGGACCAGCAATAGCCCGGCTGCCAGACCAGGCAGTCGAAGCGCCATCGTCCCATCACCGAAGAGAAGCTGTGAGCCAGCCATTGCGTAGAGCGGAAGGGGAGGTTTGTCAACAGCTTCGCTACTTAGCCAAGGGTCTTGTCCCTGCCCAACACACAGACCCCAGTAGCCGTACAAAGCCTCATCCGGGTGATGTGAGGGGGCGAAGAGTGACGGTAGGCGCAGACCCCATGCCAGCAACAGCAGGCCCACCAGCCCCCACCGGAATCCTGCGGCACCGGTGATCAGGCGATGAAGCGGTACTTCAGGAGTGTCCACAGCACGGTCAGCCCGTCTCGCCAGCCGATCTTCTTCCCCTCCTCGAACTCGCGACCCGCATAAGTGATGGGCACCTCGTAGATGCGATAGCCCAGCTTAAGGATTTGAGCCGTGATCTCGGGATCGAAGCCCCAACCGGCCGCTTTCAGATCGAGCTGGGTCACGACCCCGCGGGTGAAGACCTTGTAGCAGGTCTCCATGTCGGTGAGTATAGAATCATAGAGCAGATTGGTAACGAGCGTGAGAAAGCGGTTGCCGACCATGTGCCAGAAGAACATCGCCCGGGTCGGTCCACCGCGAAAGCGGGACCCGTAGACCACCTCGGACTGCTCCTCCAGGATCGGTTGGAGCAAGCGCGGGTAGTCTCGCGGGTCATACTCCAAGTCGGCGTCCTGGATCAACACGATGTCGCCGGTGGCATGGTGTAGTCCCGTCCGGACCGCCGCGCCCTTCCCTTGATTCCGCTCGTGGCGGACTACTATCGTATCGGGATCGTCCTCCAGTTGGGTCAGGAGCGGCCCTGTCCCATCCGTCGATCCGTCATCGATGATCACAATCTCCCTCTCGAGCTCGACAATGGACTTACAGTCAGATCCGAACCCAATCGGTACCGTGAGGTCCACGGCACGCACGCGCCGCAAGATCTCGGTAACGGTCTCCCGCTCATTGTACACCGGCACGACGACAGAAAGCCTCATTTCTCCCCCCCGAGCTTGTGGGCGGCATTATAGTTTACGCCAGTCCAGCTGGCAAGGTGTAGCGCGAGTCTTTGCAGAGACAGAGCATTTGGGCTAGAATAAATTCTGGGTCGTCATATGCCGTGCACAAGCCCACATCGGAAAGGGGCCCTGGTCTTTGAAACAAATTGCCGCCGTCGTCCTCGCTGCAGGGGCGTCCACGCGTTTCGGCGAGTGTAAGCAACTTCTCGACTGGCATGGTAAGCCACTGTTGGCTCACGTCACGGATGTCGCCCTGGAGGCAGGCCTCCAGCCCGTGGTCCCGGTCCTGGGCTGTAAGGCTACCGAGACATTGGCTGTTCTGGGCGATCGACCGGTGCGGACACTGATGAACTGGCGCTGGGAAGAAGGGCTGGCAACGTCCGTGCAGACAGGGCTGACCGGGGTGCCGCCTGAGGCAGATGCGGCGCTGTTTCTCCAGTGTGATCAGCCGCTGGTCACCGCTGGACTGCTGCGAGCCATCCTCCGTCGCTTTGATCAAACCGGATCTCCCATCGTCCATCCCACCCACGCTGGCCGGCGCGGAACACCGGTCCTCTTCGCGCGTCGCTTCTTCGCTGAGTTGTCCGCTATCACGGGAGATCACGGTGGGCGCACCCTGATCGATCGCTACCCAGATCAGGTCGCGACGGTCCCGGTCTCCGACCCCGAGCTACTCGCCGACATGGACACACCCCATGACTACCGGCGGCTCCAGGAGGCCTCGGCCAAGAGGGTACACGGAGACAACCAGTCCCGCATTGCGGTTCTCCAGGACATCCGCCATCTGATTGTGGACATGGATGGGGTTCTCTGGCGCGGCGACAAGGCGATGGCCGGACTGAAGCGGTTCTTCGCGTTTCTCAGGAGGCGAGAGATGCCCTTCGTCCTTGCCACCAATAACTCGACCAGCACCCCGGACCAATATGTGAACAAGCTGGCTCGCTTCGGCGTGCGTGTGTCGGTGGAAACCATACTGACCTCCGCGCTGGCCTCCGCCGCCACCCTGGCGGACATCGCACCGTCGGGTTCCCGAGTCTACGTGATCGGGGAGGAAGGCGTGCGACAGGCACTCCGCGACCAAGGATTCAACTTGAACGGTGAGGAGGCCGATTACGTGGTGGTGGGCTGGGACCGAGACCTCAGTTGGGAGAAGCTGGCGACAGCCTCGCTGTTGATCTACGGGGGGGCGGGCTTCCTCGGCACTAATCCCGACGTGACATTCCCAACTGAGCGAGGCCCTCTCCCCGGGAATGGTGCGCTATTGGCCGCCCTGGAGGCCTCCACAGGGGTCGAACCGCTCGTCACGGGGAAGCCGGAACCCAGGATGTACGAGGAGGCGTTGCGCAGGATGGACGCTACGCCGGACACGACGGCTATGATCGGCGACCGACTGGATACGGATATCGCTGGCGCCTGGCGCGCCGGACTGAGGACGATACTCGTCCTCTCGGGCATCTCCCAGCAGGACGACCTTGCCTCGTCGCAGGTCAAGCCGGACGTCGTGTGTGCCGACATAGAAGAGCTCGTCGCCACGTGGGAGCAGCTGGATCGATGACTGACGATACGCTGCGGGTGTACGACCTCGACCGCGAGGAGCTCGCATCGTACCTGGCGAACCTGGGTGAGCCATCCTACCGGGCCCACCAGGTGTGGGAGTGGCTGTACGTACACCTAGCTAAGTCCTTCGAGCAGATGACAAACCTGCCCGAGTCGCTGAGGGGGAGGCTTGCAGAAGAGACAACTTTGCAGCTCGTGGAAGTGGTAGACACGCTCCGCTCCGCGGATGGCAGAACGCGGAAGGATCTTCTGCGCCTGCGGGATGGAGAGACCATTGAAGCGGTGTTGATGCGCTACGAAAGACGCCGCACAGCGTGCCTGTCCACGCAAGTGGGCTGCGCTATGGGCTGTCCCTTCTGCGCCACAGGTCAGATGGGATTCCGGCGGAATCTGAGCAGCGGGGAGATCGTGGCCCAGGCCGTCCACTTCGCGCGGGTGTTGCAGCACGCGGGCGACTCACTGACCAACGTGGTACTGATGGGCATGGGAGAGCCCCTGGCAAACTACGAGGCGTCGCTGGCGGCCATCCGTCGCTTGAGCGACCCGGCCGGCTTCCGCCTGGGCCAGCGGCACATCACGCTGTCGACCGTGGGACTGGTGCCGGAGATCCACCGTCTGGCGGGGGAGGGGCTGCAGATCACGCTGGCGGTCTCACTGCATGCAGCGACGGATGATCTGCGCAACCAAATTGTGCCCATCAACCGGCGCTACCCTCTGGACCCACTCATCGACGCATGTGCCGCCTATGTGGAACAGACGAGTCGGCGGATCAGCTTCGAATGGGCGCTGATCAAAGGAGTCAATGACGGACCAGAGCAGGCTCACGCTCTGGCGAATCGGATCCAGAGCCTGCTAGCCCACGTGAACCTGATACTCCTCAACCCCTCGCCTGACTATCAGCGCGAAGGCTCCAACAGAGCTCACGTTCGCGCCTTCGCTGCTGTCCTCGATCAACTGGGTGTGCCATACACCATCCGCGTCCGACGGGGTACGGCGATTCAAGCCGGCTGCGGGCAACTGAGACAGCGGAGTGAGAGGGGCTGTCCGGGGGCAGGTCCTGAAGGGTGAGCTGGTTGTCCGGCGGTCCGAGCAAGCGCGGGTCAGCCCCTAGATGAAGGTCGGGCCGGGAACCCAACGGAAGCATACGGTAGCCCCATACCATCCTCTGATCGAAAAAACTGCTTGTAGTAAGCAGGCCGAGCAAGCTAGCCTATGACTACGTAACTGAGTGGACAATCACGGAGCCTGGCTGATGCCATCACAAAGAAGGACACTGGGCCTTATCGTAAACCCCGTCGCTGGGATGGGCGGCAGCGTGGGGCTCAAGGGGACTGACGGAGAGCTGCACGAGAGAGCCGTGGAGCTGGGCGCGGAGCCGGTAGCACCGGGTCGGACAGAGACGTTCCTCACCCACATCGAGCACAGGGACGAGATCGAACTGCTCGTGGCCCCCGGCCCGATGGGCACTGAGCACGTCGCGGATTTCGACATGCCATACACCGTTGTAGG
>SKQX01000106.1 GCA_007118795.1 Thermoflexales bacterium
CTTTCCACCGTCCCACGTCCCCTCGACATCTCCGGTCCCCACCTCTTTCCCGTGGGTCCTACTCCTCTTCCCGTCGGGTCCTACTCCTCTCACCCGCGGGTCCTACTCCTCTCTCCGCCGGGTCCTACTCCTCTTCCCGTCGGGTCCCACTCCTCTCCCCCCTGGGGGAGAGGTTGGGTGAAGGGGGTCTTGTCGCCACAGTCCGGTTTCGTCAGCCGCCATCTTTCCACCGCCCCACGTCCCCTCGACATCTCCGACCCCCACCTCTCACCCGTGGGTCCTACGCCTCTCCCCCTGGGGGAGAGGTTGGGTGAGGGGGGCTTTGCCCTGGCAGCAGAGGCCCAGCCTGGCATCAACAGGCCGTTATCGGCGTCATCCTCGCCGCTGGACAAACCGCCGCCGCTAGTGTAAACTCCGACCATCGACTCATCGCCTGAATCAAAGAACGGACCGACGTCCTAGGGCTGTCCCCTTTACACTTGAGGGTCCTAGCGCGCCGGGATCGTTGATATCACCCGCTTCCGGGGCCCTTCCCACTATGAGCTCCATGGCCCAGTGCCCCAGCTGCGCTCGCTACGTCGGTCCGTACCAGGCCTGCCCCCATTGCGGGGCCCGCATCCCAGGCCGCGTGCCTCTGCACCTGGTCAAGCTCGCCGCCGTCCTCCTTGCTACCGTGGGCTTGGCCGTCCTTTGGTACTTCGCCACTCGCGCCGACATCCCCACCGTCCCCATCGGACAGCTCGATGCCGGTATGAACCTCGCCTACATTCGTCTCGCCGGTCTTTGCACACGCCCCCCCTCCTACGACCCTGCCACCGGTTACCTCAGCTTCTGGCTCACCGATGATACCGGAGAGCTTCGCGTCGCTGCCTACCGGACGTCCACGCGCGCCCTCATCGCAGAGCAGCGGCTGCCGGCCCAGGGCGACCACATCGCTGTGGCCGGCACCGTGCGCATCCAGGACGACTTCCGTACCCTGACCATCAACGACCCGGATCAGATGATCATCTCTCGCCCTGAGCCTGTCGAGCGATCCATCGGGAGCCTGACCCTCCAGGACCAACATCAACGCATACGCATCCGCGGTCAGGTCCGCGACGTGCGGAGCCCCTATCCGGCCCTCACGCTCTTCACCTTGCGAGATCAAACCGGCGTCGTTTACGTTGCCCTGAGCGAGAACCTGATGGCGCTGAGCTCCGTCACCCCCACCCTTCGACTGGGCCAGTCCATCGAGGTTGTAGCTGCCGTCTCCCGCTACGGCGATGCGGTCCAGCTCGTCCCCGCCTCCGCCGCAGATATCGTGCCCCTCGAGGTCGACCTCCCCATCGCTCTCGCGCGATCCATCGGGGACCTCCGCAGCGACGACATTGGGGGGTGGTTCGCTGTCAGTGGAACGGTCATCGCCGTCACCCCCTTTTCCGCCGGCGTCAAGATGCAGCTCGATGACGGGACGGGGCGTATCGCCGTGCTCTTCTGGCACGACACCTACGTTGCCTTGCTCAACTACCTCGGCGACGGCCCCCGGCCCACGCCTGGGACCACCGTTCGGGTGCAGGGGGGGTTGTCAGAATACCGGGGCGAGCTCGAGTTGATGCCCGGCCTGCCGACCGACCTGGCGATACTGGCAGTTCCAGGTCCGCTCCCAGTCGTCTCCATCGGTTCCCTCACCCCGGGCGACCTGGGCCGCTCCGTCACGGTCCGCGGCACCATCGGGACACTGGAGCGTTTCTCGGCCGGCCTCAAAGGGTCCCTGCGCGACGAGTCTGGCTCGGTCACACTCCTGTTGTGGGACGACGTCTACCGGTCTCTGGTTTTGGGACAGGATCTGGTTCCGGGGATCGAGATCGAGGTCAGTGGGGAGATCAGCGAGTATCGGGGCCATCTGGAGATCGTCCCGAGGGCCGATGGAGTCCGGTTGGTCGAGTAGAGCACCGTGGAGGAGCGATGGAACGGATCACCCCCGATTTCCGTACGGGCATAGTGCGCGGGACAGCGACCCTTCGGCGGCCCGCGGATGAGCTGGTCTCCGTCGGGGCACGGCCACGGGTGCGACTCCCGTCCCCTCCGGAGCGGGTCACCATCACTCCCCTCTGGCTTCGGGCTCGCGATCTGGTCGTCGACCGGCTGCCGCTGACCGGCCCCGATGGCCGCAGGGCTTGCGCGATGCTGCGCGCGGTGCTCCGCGCCCTGATGCCGCTCGCCCTGGCCTCCATTTCGGCCGGCTGTGGCGTGACACTGGTGGCATCTCCGTCGCCGCAGTTGGTATTGCCCACCTTCACCCCGACAGCGGAGATCGCTCCCACTGTGACGGATCTGCCCCCGGCCACCGCCACCTTCGCCCCGACGGGGACGCCGGCACCCACCGAGACTGCGGCACCCACGGTCACGCCGCAGCCAACAGCCAGCCCCACCGCCCTTCCGACAGTCACGGCGTCCCCAATACCCACACCCGACCATACCCCCACCGCCATCGTCCAACTGACTCCCATTCAGTCCATCACCCATGACACCATTGGCCAGGTGTTGACGCTGGAGGGGAACGTCGTCGAGACGGCCAGCTTCTCCGCCGGCTTCAAGTACACCCTCGACGACGGCACGGCCCGGATCGCGCTCCTCATGTGGCACAGCGTCTTCGACGACTGCTGGGACATCGCCAGGATCAACCGGGGGGCCCGGGTTCGGGTCACGGGGCAGGTGACCGAGTACGAAGGCCAGCTCGAGATCCAGCCCCGCTTTGGGTCTCAAGTCAAGGCGATCCGTCCCGCCCCCGACGGCCCCGCCCAACGGGAGATTGGCTCGCTCACGGGGGCTGACGCCGGCGACCTGGTGACCATCCAGGGCGAAGTCCTCCGCACCGAGGGGCTTCCCGCCGCCGTCAAGGTCTTCGTCGCGGACGATAGCGGCCAGATCCTCGTCTTCATCTGGCGCAATGTCCTGGATCGCATCGTCGACAATGCCGGGCTGGGCACCCCCGGCAGCGAGGTCCGCATCGTCGGGAGACTCCAGATCTACCGGAGCAACCTGGAGCTTGTGCCGACCTTGCCTCACGACGTGACTGTCCTGGCCGTACCCTAGTACTACAACCGCATTTGTCATTCTGAGGAGCGGAGCGACGAAGAATCTCACGCATGCTGACCAAAACGGTTCCCACGCGGGCACTCCTCGGCAGTCGAGGAAGCTCTGTTTGCCGATGTGCGGTTGTAGGACTATAGTGAGGGCGATGTAGCGATGCTGATCTCCATGCTGATGGCCCTGTGCGGTGTCCTGATCGCCTCCCTGTTCTCTCTGGTTCCCGCGCTCCACATCTACAACGTCGCCGGGGTCGTTGTCCTGGCCGCTACCGCTGCCGGCCCCCTCCTCCCAGCGGAGCACCTGGCCATGCTGCTCCTGGGCATGATCACCGGCTATGCCATGCTGAACACCATCCCCACCGTCTTCCTATCCGTGCCCGACGACTCCACCGTCTTCATCGTCCTCCCGGCTCAGAAATACCTTCTCCAGAGCCGCGGCTACGAGGCAGCCGTGCTCACCGGAATCGGCGGCCTCAGCGGGATCGTCGTCCTGGCCCTGCTGACCCCCGTGGCTCCCTCCCTCCTCTCGGCCATCCACGCCGTTCTCCGCCCCCATTTCCACTGGATCCTCTGGGCCGTCATCGCCTACGTCCTCCTCTCCGAGTGGCCCAAGGGGCCCGATCGGGCACCGGCCGGCTGGCGTCGCTGGTGGGAGGGCTGGAAGTCCATCCTGGCTGGCCTGGCCACGTTTCTCCTATCCGGTCTCCTCGGTTTCGTTCTCCTCTACCGGACCGTCGTCCCGGCAGACGTCGCCTACCACAACTTGCTGCCCGCCTTCGTCGGTCTCTTCGCTGTGCCCGCGATCCTGCAGAACCTGCTCTCCCGGCTTGAGCTGCCGACCCAGCACATCCCTCGCACCCTCGATGCCCCACCTGTCTTGATCCTCCAAGGCATGCTCGCTGGTGCCCTGGGCGGTCTGTTCGCCGCCTTCTTCCCTGTCGTCACCGGCGGGGTCGGTGGCTTGCTGGCTGGTCAGGCCACCGCGCAACGGGATGATCGGCTCTTCCTCATCTCTCAGGGCGCTTCGAAAGTCGTGTACTACGTGGGTGCGTTCCTCCTCTTCTTCGTGCCGCGGGTCCATCTGACCCGGGGCGGCATGGCGTGGATACTGAGCGGGCTGTGGAGTGCCTACGCACCGCGGACCTACTATGAGGCCGTCGCTGTCATCGTGTTCAGCGGCGTCGTCTCCTTCTTCTTGCTGTTGGTGATGGCCCGCATAGCCGTCCGACTGATCGCTCGCATACACTACCGCTCCGTCAGTATCGCTACGTTGGCGCTGCTGCTTGCTGTCGTGGGCGGGCTCACCGGCGTGGGGGGTCTGCTCGTGTGTGTCGTCGCCACGGGCATCGGCCTCATCCCCGTCCTCTGGGGCTCGCGGCGTATGAACGGTATGGGCATCCTCCTTCTCCCCATCGCCCTCAACATGAGCGGCCTTGGGGACCAGGTGGCCCGCTGGCTGATGCGCTTCTGATCTCAGTGATGGTCACGCGTGCGTCTTCATTGCTCGCTCATAGGGTCAGCCCAAGCCAACATAGGCCCTGTCGTGGCGGAATGTCTCAGGTGGTCAACGATCTGGGCTCTCACGGATCGTGGCTGTTTGGTCGGCATGCTTTTATCTAGACTGAGGAGATGGGGGAAGCAGGGAAGCTCATGTGCAGGAGAATCTGCATGCCGAGTCGTGAATGGTCAGATGTGCAGAAGCAGCACTGAGATAACGGAGCAGCTGATCTTCTGAGGTCCGGCTGGTGCGAGCAATCTCCCTCGCCATTCGCGTCAGAATCCTTACCACCCGCTCCAATCTCAAACCCGGTTCCGAGCGGGTCTGTGACCCGCCCAATGCCGGAGGTAGGCCCGACGTTCCTCGGGACGGCCTATAGGGCCACCGTCGCACGATCCCCGCCCGAGAGCACCTGCATCTTCTCCCCCACCGTCACCCGTACCGACCCGCCATTCTCCTGCGTTGCGCGCACCCGTACCTCGTCCTCCCTCAATTCGATGGCCAGCAGGTTGTTTCGGATCACCAGGTGGAACACCACCCGTTCCCAATGATCTGGCAGGGCTGGAGCCAATCGTATCCCTCCCTGGTCGACCTGGAGCCCACCGAACCCCTGCACGATCATCTGCCATACCCCACCGCAGGCCGCCGTATGGATGCCGCCCAGGAACGTCCCCCCGCTCATCACCTTCGTACTGGCATCGTAAAGATCGATCGTCGATCCCTTCTTGAAGTACTCATAGGCCCGCCCCGGGCGGCCCACCCTGCTGGCCACCAGCGAGTGGACCGACGGACTCAGCGAGGATCCGTGCTCGGTTCGCGGTTCGTAATAGTCGTAGTTGGCGCGCATCACGTCCTTCGGGAATAGCCTGTCGTGAAGAGCGAACAGCTGCAGAAGGTCGGCTTGCTTCAGAACCTGCGTGCGGACCGCCACCCCATTGGGCCATCCCCAATACTCCTCCGGATCCAGCAGCCGCTGGCGCACCTCATCCGGACGCACATCCTCCAGCTGGAAGTAGCCCTCAAACTGCTCAACGAGCAGGGTCTCCCGGTCCGGTTGGGGAAGATAGATGCGCTCGGCGATATCCTTCCAGTTCTCGACATCCGTCTCCGTTAGGTCCAGACGAGCGAAGAGCGCCTCAAGCTCCCCCGCTGCCGACTCCTTCATCATCTCGCGAATCGTCAATGCCTTCTCCAGAGCGAAATGGGCCTGATAGTTGGTGAACGCGTTGTTGTCCACATTCTCGTGGTACTCATCGGGCCCCAACACCCGGATCAGCTCGTACCGGCCCTTGTCCACCCTGTAATGGCTGCGCGACACTAGGAACTGGGCTACCTCAAAAGCGATCTCCGCACCATGCTTGACGATGAAGTCCCAGTCCCCTGTAGCGACGTAATACTGCCAGATCGAGGTGACGATGTCCGGCGAGATGTGAATCTGCCAGTCGTTGAAGTGGTTGCGGATCTTCCGGCCCGTCAGGACGTCCGTGAAGAAGAAATCCGGGAACAGCTCCTCCCCTGTCTTGCCGCTGGTCCAGGCGTAGAAAGCGCCACCGAAGCCCAGTCTCTCCGCTTTCTCTCGAGCACCATCCAGCGTGTCGTAACGGTACCGGAGGATGCTCTTGGCGATCCGCGGCCTCGTATACAAGAACATCGGCAGGTTGAAGATCTCCTGATCCCAGAACGCTGCTCCCTGGTAGACTTGACAGGATAGCCCCCGCGCCCCTATGGGCAGCCTGGCGTGAGTGGGGGTAGCGATGATGTTCTGGTACAGGCTGAAGCGCGTGGCAATCTGGTCCTCCAGATCGCCCTCGATCTGGATATCGCTGACGTCCCAGATGCGCTCCCATTCCCTGCTGTGCTTCGTCTTCACCACGTCGTACCCATCCCGCAGAGCGGCCCGTGCCTCGGCCTGAGCGTGTTCCCGGGGTGCCGACACGTCGTTGCTCGTGGCGATGGCGATGGCCTTCTCCATCGTGATCGTCTGGCCTCTCTCCAGCGTGAACGTTAGACGGCGGACGATTCGTTTCCGCTCCTCGACAATCTCGAGCGTCTGAGGCTGGGCGCCCGTCAACGTCATCCCCTCGGCGACGTCGATCTGCGTGCCGAGCTCCCCCGTCACTGTCTCGAACAGCAGCAGGTCTCCTTGCACCGACGGCGCATACGTCCTGAAGTGCTCGCCGTTCAAGTTCCACACTTCTCCGTCAATTCCGGTCGAGATCACAACCTGGGATGGTTGGGCCACACGAAACCGATACCGCATCGCGATGAGGTGCAGATTGTCGTAGCTGGCGAGTCTCTCGGTTTCGAGATGCACGCGCTGACCGTGCGTGCCCTCCCAGGTCTGCGCCCGGAAAAAGCGACCCGAGCGCAAGTCTAGACCACGGGCGTAATCGTGCGTCTCGCCCGTGAACACGGAAACCATCTCACCATCGACAAAGAGCTGGGTAAGGAGTCCGTTGGGGACGTTACACAGTTCCGGGAAGCCATCGGCCTTGTCATATGTGTCGCTGACGATGCAGGCTGTATATCGATCGGCCTCCCACTCGACCAGCGTGCCCCGATACCCCAGATAGCCGTTGCCAATCATGAAGTTGCTGCCGGTGGTGGCCACTTGGTCGGGGTTGAAGACGGACTCGGCGATCTCCCAGCCGGTATCGGTGTAGAGGTTATTCTTCAGGTTCACCAGTTTAGCTCCTTGTGAGTGCCGAACACGGGGCTCTAGTAGATCGGCCGGCAAACGGTGCAAAGCTTCACGCTAGGGGACCCAGTCCGACCAGATCACCGATCAACGCCACCCTCACCATCTATTCCTCGCCGTGCCACACCCCTCGATGCTCGATCAACCACTGCTGCGAGTTGATCCGGGGCTCACCGTCTCCCGGCACCACCCATTCGTAGCTGCCGTCCGCGAGCATCCGCCGGGCCTTCACATTGTCCTGCAGGTGGACTCGTAGAATCTGATCGCGCAGGGCCGTCTTAAGGCCCGGATCCTCGATGGGGAAGAGCGTCTCGACACGCTTGTAGAGGTTCCGGGGCATCAGATCAGCGCTCCCTGTCAGGATCTCCTCGTCGCCGCCGTTTCGGAAGTAGTAGATGCGGGCGTGCTCCAGAAAGCGCCCGACGATGGACGTCACCTCGATGTTATCACTCACACCCGGCACGCCCGGTCGGAGACAGCAGATGCCCCGAGGCTGCAACTCCACTTTCACCCCTGCCTGAGAGGCGCGATAGAGCGCCTCAATGCAGTGTTTGTCCACCAGTGAGTTCATCTTCAGGGCGATGTGACCGTCTCCGCTCTTCTCGTGCTGCTCGATCTCGCGGTCGATTCGAGCGACAATCTGCTCTGCCATCCTCCCTGGAGCGACCAGGAGCTTCCGGTACTCATCCTTCCGAGAATAGCCGGTCA
>SKQX01000055.1 GCA_007118795.1 Thermoflexales bacterium
CCGCCGGAGTTACCGGGGTTGATGGCGGCGTCCGTCTGGATCACCTCGCCGATGAACCGGCCGTCCGGTCCCTGGATGACACGTCCCAGGGAGCTGATGACCCCGACTGTCAGAGTACCCTCCAGACCAAACGGATTGCCGATGGCGAGCACGAATCTTCCAACTCGCAGGTCATCGGAGTCACCGAGGGGGATTGGCCCAGGCAGATCGTCGGCACGGACACGGATCACGGCCAAGTCGTTGGTGGGATCTTGTCCAACCATCTCCGCCGGGTAGGTTCGACCGTCGGCCAGGGTGACGGACAGTTCCTCAGCGTTCTCCACCACGTGATAGTTGGTGATGATGTGACCGAGATCGTCGTAGATGAAGCCGGATCCGGTCCCCTCCTGGGGTACTGGGTTGAAGAAGAAATCGTGGACGTAGGTGACACTGGTTACATTTACCACGGCTGCTCCGGCTTGATCGTATACGGCCTCGACTTGCGCCTGCAGCACGTTGACCGGTTCTTCCGGTATCATCAGGGCCCCCGGCGGCGTCTCAGCCGGTGGTGGGGTCGGGGGACCGGGCGTGGGCGTGCTCAGTAGGAGGGGATCCCACGATAGACCACACCCCAACGTGGCACCCACCAGGGTGACGATCACAGCCAGGATTACTGCTCTATCTCTTGTCATATGTCTAACCGGGGCTACCATCAGCTACCACGTCGCACTGACCATTTACTTGTGACGAGGTCGAGTGC
Organism: Thermoflexales bacterium; assembly: GCA_007118795.1. GTDB lineage: Bacteria > Chloroflexota > Anaerolineae > B4-G1 > B4-G1 > SKLM01. Next base: position 740 of record SKQX01000055.1, read on the forward strand.
GGCGGTTAACGATGTCACCAGCAGGCCATTACGATCCTCACGGCGGTCAGCACCTGAGGCGCCTTTCCAGGCGAGCGACCTCTGCCTCCAACTCCTCGATCCGGCGCCTCATCCGCAAGATGACCTCCGCACCCGCCAGGTTGATCCCGAGCGACATCAAACGCCGGATGCGCCGCAACTCGAGCAGATCTTCCTCGGTCAACCCCTCCTGCATCACGCCGACCTCGATACAGTGCTTCACCACACGAACATCAACGCCAGCCCGCCGAGCGGCCGTTCTGATGGTAATGGTGGTCCTTCTCCGCCGATTCATCACTGGACACCTTCTCCCGAGATGGTTCGAAGCTGTTCGAACAGCTCGCGCTCCCGCGGGGACAGATCTGTTGGTAGTCGCACGTGAACTTCAGCGTAGAGATCCCCGTGTTCCTGCGGGTTCCGCAACTCGGGCATACCCTGGCCCTGCAGGCGGAAGACCTGTCCATTCTGGGTCCCCGGGGGGATGGTCAACATCAGTGTCCCCGTCACGGTGGGGACCTCCGCCTCGCCCCCCAGCACAGCCGTGTAGAGATCGACGGGCGCTCTCACCCGCAGGTTGTCACCCTGCCGTTCGAAGCGGGGATCCGGACGCAGCTTGACGTGAAGGTAAAGGTCTCCAGCCTCGCCACCTGCCGCGCCTGGAGCCCCCTCACCGGCCACGCGCACGCGCGTCCCCGTGCGGGCTCCGGCTGGAATCTTAACCTCCAGCCGCCGTCCGTTCCTCTCGAGGATTCGTGTCGTGCCCTCGTAGGCTTCGCAAAGACTGATCTCGACCTCCTGCTTGAGGTCGCGACCCTGTTGGGGACGGGCGCGATACTGGAATCCTCCCGGCTGGGCGCCGGTTCTGGGGGCCCCGGATCGCGGCGTACCCCCGGGAGCGGTACCCACTCCCCCACCACCCATGCCGCCGAAGATCTGAGTGAAGAAATCAGAGAAAGGACTCTCTCCGCCGAAAAGGTCCTGCAGGTCCTCAGGTGTCCCGTGCCGAACGTGGACACGCTGGGCACCTCCACCAGGGGCCCCGCTTGTCCATTGGCCCCAGTCGAACCCGCCCGGTTGCGCGCCTGCGCGTTCGTAACGGCGCCAGTTCGCCCCTAGCCGGTCGTACTTCGCTCGCTTCTCAGGATCATAGAGTACCTCATAGGCCTCGTTGATCTCCTTGAACCGTTCCGCGGCGTCGGGGTCCTCTGGATTCACATCAGGGTGGTGCTGACGGGCAAGTCGTCGAAAGGCACGCCGAATCTCGTCCTGATCGGCATCCTTGTCCACGCCCAATGTGTTGTAGTAGTCCTTGTACTCCATAGAACCTCTGAATTCTGGCTAGGGACCCATCCAGTGGCACGGCCTTCGGATCGGCCCACCGCAATAATCGCCGGTCGCAACAGCTGATCCATTGTGTAGGCCTGCCCGGACCTATTGCTTGACCGCACCAGATCGGAAGGCGGGCCAACTTAGGTACGGGCGGACGGAACCAACGCGGTCGAGATCGCCTATTTTGCCACGATCACCCGGGAAGGGCGCAGAAGCCTGTCGTCCAGACGGTACCCGTCACGGATGACTTCTACAATAGTATTTTCATCGGCGCCCGCCCCTTGATAAGGAACAGTGCCGACGGCCTCGTGCCAGGTGGGGTCGAAGGTCTCCCCCTCGGCCTCGATCTGCTCCACGCCTTCTTGCCTAAGGATCTGCTTCAGGGAGCGATAGGTAATCACCACTCCCTCCCGCAAGCTCTCTTCATCCCCCTCGGCGCGCAGTGCCCGCTCCAAGTTGTCGGCAATGGTCAGGAAGTTCCGGAGTAAACGAGCCCGGTTGGCTTCAGTCTGATCATTGGCCAGTCGCTGCTGACGCTTTCGGAAGTTCTCCATCTCTGCCTGGAGACGGAGGGCCCGATCTCGCCAGGTCTCCAGCTCTTCCTGCAGGCGTTCAGCTTCCTGTGTTTCCGTGCGACGTGGCGCAGCAACCTGCTCAGCCGTTGGTCGTATCCGTGGCTCGTCGCCCGATCGCTCCCTGTCCACTTCCCTTTGCTCAACGACAGCGGGCTCCGGCTCCGCAACCGCTCGCCTATCCTCTGTCACAACTCGCTCCAATTTCTCATTCCGCTGTTTCACGCGAATCGGTACTCGTACCTGTCTACCCATGTCTCAACCCTATAGCAAAGCAAGCGGTAGATCGTCGCACTGGCGTGCATCCGCCCGTTACTACGCCAGTTTGTCGATCTACCGCGTCACTTTAAACTTCGTGGAACTCGCCCTCGACGACGTCCTCCCCTTCCTCCTCAGCGGGTTCGGCACCGGGCTCTGCGGTGGGTCCAGGTTGCGCCTCTCCCGTCTGGGCCTGCTGCTGCGCGTACATAGCCTGGCCGATGGCCTGGCTAGCCTGTTGGAGCTGCTCGATCAGGCTCTCGATACGGTTCTTGTCGTCACCATCCTTCGCCTGCTTCAGATCCTCGATGATGCTCTCGATACGGCTCCGATCCGATGCGGATACCTGATCTCCCAGTTCACGAAGGGTCTTCTCCATCTGATAGACGAGTTGATCCGCTTTGTTGCGCGCCTCGATGAGCTCCTTGCGCTGCCGGTCCTCCGAGGCATGTTGCTTCGCCTCCTTGACCATTCGATCGACATCTGTCTCGTCCAGGTTCGTCGTTGCCTCAATGGTGACGTTCTGTTCCTTGCCGGTGGCCTTGTCCTGGGCTGACACATTGAGAATACCGTCGGCGTTGATGTCGAACGTGACCTCGATCTGAGGCACACCACGCGGTGCTGGAGGTATGCCCTCCAGGTTGAACCGACCGAGGCTCATGTTGTCGGATGCCATCGGTCGCTCACCCTGCAGAACGTGGATGGTGACCGCAGTCTGACCGTCCTCAGCCGTCGAGAAGGTCTCCCCCTTGCGCACCGGGATGGTGGTATTCCGCTCGATGATGGGCGTCATCACGCCGCCCAAGGTCTCCACCCCCAGTGTCAGAGGCGTCACGTCCAGAAGCAGAACATCCTTGACCTCGCCACCGAGCACGCCGGCCTGAATGGCCGCGCCAATGGACACGACCTCGTCGGGGTTAACGCCCCTGTGCGGCTCCTTGCCACCGGTCAGATCGCGGACCAACTCCTGGATCATCGGCATCCGCGTGGCGCCACCGACGAGGACGACCTCGTCCAGCTCCCCGGGCGACAGTTTGGCGTCTTCCAGCGCGCGCTCAAAGGGCTCGCGGCAGCGCTGCACTAGGTCCTCGGTCAGCTGCTCCAGTTTGGCCCGAGTCAGTTTCATCTGCAAGTGCTTGGGGCCGGCCGCGTCAGCGCTGATGAAGGGGAGGTTGATCTCGGTCTCCAGGACGGTGGAGAGCTCTATCTTCGCCTTCTCCGCTGCCTCCTTCAGCCGCTGCAAGGCCTGGCGGTCCTCACGCAGGTCGATCCCCCGCTCCTTCTTGAACTCGTCGGCGATATAATCCGTGATGCGCTGGTCCCAGTCGTCGCCGCCCAGGAACGTATTACCGCTAGTGGATCGCACCTCGACGACCCCTTCACCGACGTCCAGGATGGACACATCGAACGTTCCGCCTCCCAAGTCGAAAACCAGAATGGTCTCATCTTCTTTCTGGCTCAGCCCGTAGGCGAGACTGGCTGCGGTCGGCTCGTTGATAATTCGCAGCACCTCCAGGCCAGCGATCTTGCCGGCGTCCTTGGTCGCCTGGCGCTGGCTGTCGTTGAAGTAGGCTGGTACGGTGATCACGGCTTGCGTGACTTCTTCACCCAGATAGCCCTCAGCATCCTTCTTGAGTTTGCGGAGGATCATGGCCGAGATCTCCTGCGGCGAATACTGCTTGTCCTTGACGGGGATGTAGACGCGCGCGTCGTTGGACGGTCCCTCCACGATTTCGTAGGGCAGGACCTTCCGCGCCTTCTCCACCTCCGGTTCATCGTAGCGACGCCCGATAAGCCGCTTGATAGAGAACACCGTGTTCTTGGAGTTGACAATCGCCTGCCGCTTGGCGACTTGCCCAACCATGCGCTCGCCACTCTCGTTGAATGCCACAATAGAAGGACACAGACGCCCACCCTCGGCAGTGGGGATTAAGGTCGGCTCGCCTCCCTCCATCACGGAGGCCGCCGAGTTCGTTGTGCCCAGATCTATGCCAATGATTCTGCTCATATTTCCCTCCTAGTGCACCACACTTAATGTCCACAAGTAAGACTACCGTCAACCCGGCAAGGAACTGCTCGCGCAGGTTGGCATCTTCACAATCGGCTAGAGGAACTATACCGTAGAGCCATTAGAAAGGGATAAGAGTGGCATTAGCGCGGCATAAGATTGGCGACCCAGCCGAGCCGAGCGGTCTCCGAGACCAGGGGGGACCAATGCCAAGGAGGCAAGATGAATCTATGGGGTGGTGCGCCAGTCGGGGATCTCCCCCCGGTGCTCCCAGCGCCACCAGAGGCCGGCGAGGTAGCCCGCCATCTTGGCGATATCTCCAGCGACCCGGATCAACGGGACTAGGAGCACAGCCTGCAGCTTTTCGAGGTGCGACAGGTCGTTCCACATGCGGGCAAGGCGACGCCAGGGTACCCAAAGCATCCCCGGCACTGCGATCAGATAGAGAGCCCACCAGGCCGGGTTGTTCAGCGCTCCGGCGACGCCGATGAGGGGACCCACGCACAGGTAGGTCAGGTACCGGATGGCGTGGCGCAGGCGCCATAAGTCTGCCTTGCCATCACCGCGAGCATAGCGGTAATACTGGACGACGAACGCACGCAGGTTAGGACGGGGGCGGAAATATGCGACAGCGTCCGGCGCAAAGACGAACGGACCGCATGCCGCCCGCAGCCGAAAGTCGAAGACCAGATCCTCACAGTAGTCGAGCCACTCAGGATATCCCCCAACAGCCTCCCAAGCCTCGCGGCGGAAGGCGATGGAACGGCTGGACGGCAAGAATTGCTTCGGCTGGATGTCCTGAAGCTCAGGCAACACAGTCGCACCCATAGCCATCTCAAACATGGTGCGAGGATCGGGACGGAAGAAGCCGGCAACGACCGACGTCTCGCCCCGCTCGAAGGGGGCGAGGATATTTTCCAACCATCTGACATCGAGTCTTACGCCGGCGTCCGTCACAGCCACGATCTCGCCCGTGGCACTCTCAATGGCCTTGTTTCTGCCCTGGGAGATATTCGCGTCAGGCTGGTGGAGCAGCCGCAGGGGGAACCGATCCTCGGCTTCGAGGATGGCGGTGGTGCCATCGGTGGATCCCCCGTCACAGATGACCACCTCGTCAGGCTGCCGACTCTGAGCCGCCAGGCTGTCGAGCAATCTGGGCAGGCTGTGAGCTTCGTTGAGCACAGTCGCTACGAGGGAAACACGCATCTGCTTCATTATACCCGACGCGCCCTACCGCGCCAGACCGAGAGCCGGTAAACTGGAGACCGTGCGAGACTGAATCATACGGGTCAAGCGCAGCGACAGCGTGTGGAGCAAGCTCGGAGCCAGGCCGGCTGACTGGCTGGGTCTCGATCAGGCGATTCCAGAGCTGGCCCGGGCCCCACTCCGGCGGTCTCAGGAATCGCAGAGGTACCGGCACGCCAGCTGAGCCACGATCTCGACGGGCGTGCACTCAGTGTACTGCTCAACCCAGGTCGGGTGGCGCGCCTCCAGGGCCGGACGGACGTTCCGGTAGAGGGTGCCGAACTCCTCCAGCGTGAGCGGGCCGCGCTCATTCCCCGTCTCCAGAGCACCACGGGAAAGGGCCGGTCACCTGGAGGAAAAAAAGATGGAGTCCCAGGCATCTGGGTGACCCGCCTTGCTGCCTGCACTCCCTGGTGTATACTGCGATCGACGCGTGCTCCTCCAACGATTGGTCTGGACCGATCCAACGCGATCGGGCAGGAACTGCTGAAGGAGGATACGATGCCGGCAGGCCTGAAGGCTGGTCTGGTTGGCGCAGCTGTGGCTGTGCTGTTGTCCCTGTTGTTGCCGGCACCCCGTGTGGTATGGATCGCCATCGCACCCTCGGTGGTGCTGTACGTGGCCGTTGAGATTCTCGCCGCCTATTGGGCAGAGTTTCCCCGTGACGTCGGCAAGGGCGCCAGCGCTGGGGCTGTCGCTGGGCTCGTCACCGGGCTTGCCCATGGCCTGCTCTATGGCCTCAGCCCAATGATCATCAACGTCGTCCGCTTCATCGAGCGAGACCTCTGGGCCGCCCTCCCACGCCAGTTCCACCAGCTGCTTCGGGGCATCCGGGCAGCGTGGCGGGTTGGTGATGACCCCGGCATGGCCTCGATCGGGGCCGCTGCTCTCTGGTGCGGGAGCGGAATCATGGTAGCCGTCTCTCTCGGGGCGGCCGGTGGGGCCGTCTTCTCGTCTCTCCAGAGCGAGAGCCCCACCGCTCCCGAGGAGACCCCACCGCCGGCCCGAAACCGGACGAGTAGGATGGCACCCTGGACGGGAGGGAGCAACGAGAGGACGAGGCGGCAGTCCTGCTTGCTCCTGTCTCCGTCTACCGGTGCCTTCCTCGATCCGGCCGGGGCGATTCCGGGCGTCTCTTGGTTCGACCGGGCACACGGCTGAGTCTGTGCCCGCTGGCCGCACCTCTCCAACGGCGTCGCGGCGGGCGAGCATCGCCTCGCCCGAATCGTGGGGTCTGTTGCACGCTGGAGTATCAGCGTCTTCGACCGGCGGGGGGATCAGGGTGACGCGGGGGGCGCCTTCGCCGAGGGCCATAATGATAAGAAGCTCGTGCCCCTCGAGCAGACTGTCCAATTGGTGAGCGTGGGCGAGGAGATCCGTCTGACCGACTTGGAACAGGTGATCGCCTATGCGGGGCTCGAGACATCGTGCTCACGAACCCCGATCACACCCGAGCGGCTGCTCACGTGACCACCGTCGGCGGAGCTGCATCCCGACCAGAAAGACACCGATACCCTCCCACCGCATAACCTCCTGGATCCGATTCTGGAAGTTCGTGAAGCAGGATGTCGGTGTGGACGGGATCGTTGCGCTGGGACATGATGAGTCCGTCGTACGTCGCTTCATCGACGTAGTCAACGCCATCGAGGACAAGCCCCGTCAGGCGCCCCCTGGTGTCCGCATCATGCCCCGCGCCTTGGGGAAGGACTGCCGTCTGTCAGCCGTCTCTTCTCGGTGGTGGTCCAACTCTGACGGGAGCCGGTCACCTTGA
>SKQX01000050.1 GCA_007118795.1 Thermoflexales bacterium
CGTCTGTACCCGAGGCGGACATGCAAAAAGTGCCGCGCGTATTGCTGGAGCGTTTCACCGATGCCCTGTGTTATGCCACCTGACGTCGTTTCCAACTCGTTCGCACGTCAAAACGGCCATTCTTGACCTCGATTCACCAATCCGGGCGGAGTCAACGCTATGTCCACAACAACCGGACGTCTCACTCTTGGACAAAGTCCAGCTCAGATGGTAGGGCGTTATCATTCTCGCCGTTGAGGTGACCGGCACTTCGGTCGAGATCTCGGAAAACGGAATCCGACGCTCTCTTAAGCCAATTCGGGCCGTTATGCTGCGCTCCCAAGTGCCGGTCACCTTGGGCACAGAAGAATGATAAGTCCCTGCTCAGATAGTAGTCTTGACACCAAACCCGCCTGTGATACAATAAAGTGTCGATCAATTGGTCCGAATACGTGCAAGTGGGTGGAATCGAATGCACCTCCGAGCCCAGGCGCGGGCCGTTTCGTGCCTACTTCGACCAGACGACTTGGTCGGAGGCCCAGCCGGGCGCTTGGGAGGTGTTTTTTTGTGGAACGTGGTAGTCTAGCAATAGTGAGGTGAAGGAAATGGAGGAACAGTTACGAGTGGTTCCCCTGGGAGGCCTGGGGGAAGTTGGCAAGAACATGATGAGCATCGAGTACGGGGACGACATCCTGGTGGTGGATGTGGGCATCATGTTCCCGCAGACGGGAATGCTGGGGATCGATTACATTCTCCCCGATTGGGAATACCTGCGGGATAAGAAGGACCGGGTGCTAGCAGCGATCATCACCCACGGGCATATGGACCACATCGGGGCGCTATCCTACTTCCTGGAGGAGTTCGATGTACCCTTGTACGCGACCCGTCTCACGCGCGGTCTGATCGAGGTGCAACTCAGGCAGCGACATCAGCTGGAGGATGCGACACTGCACACCATGACACCCCGCGACGAGATCGAGATTGGCCCGTTCACGGTGGAGCCGTATCACGTCTGTCATTCGATTCCGGACACCGTCGGGCTGGGGATCACGACTCCGGCCGGCTTGATCGTGCACAGTGGCGATTTCAAGTTCGATCACACGCCGGTGGATGGCTGGCCCACGGACTACGCCAAGCTGGCTGAGTTCACAAACCGAGAGGTGCTGCTCTTGATGTCCGACAGTACGAACGCCGACACCCCGGGCCGGACCCAGTCCGAGGCGGTCCTGTATGATGCTTTCCATCAGATTATGCGTGAGGCTCCGGGCAGACTCATCGTCGCCACCTTCGCGTCCCTGATTTCCCGCATCCAACAGGTTGTCGACGTGGCGGCCGAGTACGATCGGAAAATCGCCATCGCCGGTCGGAGTATGGTAGAGAACACCGCCATGGCGCGAGAGCTGGGCTATCTGGAGATTCCCGATGAGATGCTCGTGGAGCTTCACGAGATCGATCGCTTCCCGCCCCGCGAGATCGTCATCATGGCGACGGGAGCCCAAGGGGAGCCCATGGCGGTCCTCAACCGGCTGGCCACGGGACGACACCATGCCCTGAGCATTCAGGATGAGGATACCGTGGTGCTATCCTCCCACACCATCCCGGGGAACGAGGAGATGATCCACGAGGTGATCAACCGTCTCTTCCAGAAGGGGGCCGACGTCTACTACGATCCGGTCGCTGGGGTGCACGTGTCGGGTCACGCCAGCCAGGAGGAGCAGAAGATGCTCATCAACATGCTCCATCCCCGCTATTTCCTCCCTATCCACGGGGAGCTCCGGCACATCAAGCACCACGCGAAGCTCGCCGAGCAGTTGGGCATCCCCAAGCAGAACATCGCTGCGGTGGAGAACGGCTATGTCCTGGAGTTCACGGATGGACGGATGGAGGTCGGGGCGCGCGTGCCCGGCGGGTACGTCTATGTCGATGGCACCCTGGTAGGGGAGATCGGCCCGCGGCTGATGCGACAGCGCAGTGAGTTGGGTGATGCTGGTTTCGTCACCGCCGTCGTGCCGTTTAACCCACGAACCGGCCGGCCCGTAGGCCAACCACGGATCATCACGAGAGGGTTCGTTTTCCGGCCGGAGGCCGAGGATTTGCTGGATCGGGCCCAGGATGTGGTGCGGTCGGCGGCCGTCGTCGAGCCTGGTACGAAGCCTGCCGACGTCGAGGCCAACATCGAGCGTGCCCTGTCGAGCTTCCTGCGGCGCGAGACGCGGCGAGAACCGGTGGTGACCTCGGCGGTGGTTGACATCACCTAGTTGCGGTGGCTGCGCGTGATGGTGGCAGCGACTCGAGGCCCGCGGGCTGGCGGGGCACGTTTTGCCCCACAGCGTCGATCCAACCGCACCAGCCGCTGGTGCGGTTGGATCGTTCCGGCGCCGTATCGAGTCAAGTGAGCGTGATCGGGTCGCTCTACCCTACGGCGTGTCGCCGTCATCAGCTACACCAGTAACCTCGGGCAGCAGCCCCAGCGCCTCCAAGCCGACGACCAGCCGCGGCCAGTCACCCGCGCGGACGAGAGCGGTGGTCGGGCCGAGTTGCTCCTGGATTAGGTTACCCACTTTCCGGGACGCTCTTGCCTGATCCATCAACTGTTTGTCCGTCAGGCGCAGCAGCACCGAGCGCTCGACCCGCACCTCTGTCCCGCGCTGGGACCAGCGGGTCAATGCCGACTCGAGCCGGGGCGGTATAGGAGCTTCGGTGACCTGATCGAGAAACTCCAGCACCCGGGCGACCGAGATGCCCTTCCGACGGGCGCGTTTCAGGGCACTCGGTGTTAGCCGGTAGGTGTACCGGTCGCCGGAGCGTGCCCAGTCTGTCACCCGAGCGATCTGAAAGCGCTCATAACGACGTTCGGCGGGGACGGAGACGCGGAAGCCGGTCCGGAGGCGCAGCGGGCGGTGCGGGGACGGGCCCGGGGGCTCCCTGAGGTTCAGGATGGCGGCTCCGCGTGCGGTAAGGCGGAAGGCCGTAGCGGAGTGGCTTGAACGGTCCACCTCGCCGCTGCTGGCATAGCCCAGATCGACCAAGCCAAGCCAGTTCATGGGGCGGCTGATCAGATGGCGGATGAGCCGGCCCTCGATGGCGTCCCAGCTCTGGAAACCAGAGAGGTAAGCGCCGCTATCTCTGTCGCGGATGTACCACGTCTCGTAATCGCCGGCCGGTCGCTGGAAGTCTGGGTCGACTTTCTTGATGGCCGCCGCGAACTCGCCGATTTGGTACCAGGTCTCGGGCGTACATGCGGCTATGTGTATTAGGACAGCACCGCGTGCCAGTCGCGGATCGTTGTGCCACGCACCGGTGTCCTCCGGTTGCAGGGAGGGGACCTGAAACAGCTCGTTCCAGGCCCGGTCCTCGCGCCAGGCAGCGATCACACTGCGCTGCTGGTCAGGTTCGGTGTCGTTGAGCCAGCTCGTCACCGAATCTGGGTGGAGACGCAGGTAACCCGAATCATTCGCGACGAGCCAACCGATCGAGTGCGCCAGATGGGCCAAGAACCGAAGGTAAGCCTCACCCGAAAGGCGGAGCCGCTTGAGGAGCCCGTGCTTGTGCCTCTCCGGCCACTCCTGACCGGATATCAGTCGCGGCTCTTCGTTCTGGACGTACGACAGCAGCGCGCATGCGTCGTCCAGCAGGAGGTCACCAGCCGAGAAGACCGCGGCAGGCTCGGGACCCGGTTCAACAGCGATGACAGCCCTCCCAGCCTCGCCCCCTGGCAAGTGAGCCCGTATCTCAGGCGGAACGAAGACCGCCTCGTAGGCTCCCTTTGATCCCTGCTCGAAGCTGAAAAAGGCAAATCCCTTGTACCATAGCCCCTCCGCTGGCGAGATCGGTTCTTGCCAGGGTTTTTCTCGCTCCATGCGACCGGGGCCCATCGTCCGGATCTCGCCCCATTCCCGAGCGAAGACTCGCTTTGGCATCTGTCCGCCCGACCCGACTAAGGCCTGCAGAGCCCGACCCTCCTCGTCCGACAGCGCCTCTCGGACGCTGGCGATGGTCTCAGGGTCGTCCATCGCTTGAGCCAACTCCAGGGCCGCTTCCCTTTGCCGGGTGGCGGTGAGCTCAATATCCCAAAACTGGGCGATGGCTCGCAGTCGGACGAGATAGGTATCGAGCAGGCACTGCCGAAGATGGGTCATCGCCCTCTATTATACAGTAACGGCCACTCAGTTGCCAAACGGGATTCTACCAAGGGGCCTCGTTCGGGATCTGGCTTAGTTGCGCTCCATCGGTGTCTGGCGCACGCTGCGCCGTCATCAGCTCGAAAACGGGATCAACGACATGGCCGTAGCGCCGCCGTGGGGAGCGGAGGATCGTGGAATGAGCCTGGCATCGGACAGGCGCGAAATCGCTCTTCCTTGGTTGCCATCAGGGCTAACATAGCTATAATGCGACGACGATTGCCTTAAGCTGCCGAGGACTGAGGGGGCACCGTGGACGAGGAGAAGCATCGAGTTAGGAGGCCGGAGGGTGGTGAGGGCGCCCTGATAGCCTGGCTGAAGGATTCCCTGCGACAGCTGCGGCTGGCCTGGCGTCTCTTGTGGGACCGTAGAGTGGCTCTCTGGACCAAGCTGATTCCACCTGTGGTGTTGACCTACGTGATATTGCCCATCGATATCCTTCCCCACTTTCCCCCCAAGGAGTTGAGGCGGCTGGACGACCTCGCTGTCGTCCTGTTAGGTGTCCGGCTGTTCATTGAGCTGGCTCCGCCGGAGGTGGTGCGCGAGCATCTCGAGTCCCTGGGCGTCCAGACCCAGGAGTGGCGGCTCGTGGGTGATGATCAGATCGTGGTGCTGGATCAAGGTGGCGGGATTAGACGGGTAGAGGTCGATGCTGAGGAGTGATGACGTGCTCAGGACGCCAGGCATCGACGTTTCGCGCTGGCAGGGTGAGATCGACTGGGAGCGGGTGGCGGCCGCGGGGTATTCTTTCGTGGTGGTACGGGCCACGATCGGTAACTACTACACCGATCCCCGGTTCTACATCAACTGGAGGGATGCCCGGGACGTGGGGTTGCTGCTCTCTGCGTACCACGTGGTGGTGCCCCATCGCCCCGCCGATTCGCAGATCGAGCGGTTCTTCGAGGTGCTGGATGGCCGCCGATGTGATATGCCCCCGGTGCTCGACGTGGAGGTCAGTCGGGGGAGACGCCGTGAGGATGTCACTGCCCGGGTTGCTGAGTGCGCAGCGGCTATGGAGGACCAGGACGGCCGAAAGCCCATCATCTATACAGCCCGCTGGTTCTGGGATCGATACGTCCTCGACTCCGTGCCAACTGCCGATTTCGACCTGTGGGTCGCCCATTATGGCGTCAGTCGTCCCGCCCTGCCTCGTGGTTGGGAGGAATGGAGGTTCTGGCAGTACTCCGACCACGGTCGAGTTCCTGGCATCCGTAGAGTAACGGACCTGAACTGGTTCCACGGCAGCTATGAGGATCTGCTGGCCTACGTCGACGGTGAGCCTGCCGAGACGGAGCCGCCAGCCGTAGGCCTGCAAGCCCGGGTCACGGTCGAGACCCTCGCTGTGCGGGCGGGCCCGGGGCTGAACTACGAGCACGTTGGCGACCTGCGGGAAGGGGCTCTCGTAGACGTGGTCTCCCTCGCGGGCGACGACGTGTGGATCCAGATCGCGCCGGAGCAGTGGGTCCCTTTCATGTCGCGCGACGAGCAACACATGGAGCTTGAATAGTCGAGACGATGCGCTCTCGCGTTCCGGATAGCTTCAGGAGTCCGTCGGGACCTCGCTGAGGATGCGCCGTGGAGCCACGCTTTAGCGCACCGTCGAGGAGCTCAGCGCGATCTCATCCCGGCTGGTGCCAGATAGGACGCCCTCTGTGACCGTTCGCTGACGATGGTTCGCCTGCAAGCCTTCGCCTGCGATCACTGTGCAGTGCCCTTGCCTCCCGGTCACCGGTTTCCCATGGAGAAGTACCTTCTGCTGCGGGAAGCCGTGATGGCTGCCGATCTGATCCCGCCTGTCTGCGTGGTTGTGCCTCGGCCGGCCACGGATGAGCAGATCCTACGGGCGCACGATCGGGACTACCTGGAGAAAGTCACAACCGGCTGCCTGACGACACAGGAGGTGCGACGGATCGGCTTCCCGTGGTCTCCGGGCCTCGTCCAGCGGGCCCGATGCTCCGTTGGCGGTACGATCAGCGCTTGTCGGGCTGCTTTGCGCGATGGCATCGCGGTGAACCTGGCGGGAGGAACTCATCACGCGTTCCGCGGCCACGGCGAAGGGTATTGCATCTTCAACGATAGTGTGATAGCTGTTCGTTCGATGCAGCAAGAGGGACGAATCGCGCGAGCCGTGATTCTCGACGGTGATGTGCACCAGGGAAATGGCACCGCAGCCATCGCCGCTGCTGATCCAACCATCTTCACCCTCTCCATCCACGGTGAGCGCAATTTCCCCCTTCGGAAGGAACGCAGCGACCTCGACGTGGCTTTGCCTGATGGCACTGGTGATAGACCATATCTGGCGGCCTGGGATGCCAGCGTGCGACGGGCTCTGCGAATGGGGCTGAGCTGCGGTCCGCCGCGGGTCGATCTGGCCATATACCTGGCGGGGGTCGATCCTTATGAAGATGACCGGCTCGGACGCCTCGCCCTGAGCAAGACGGGCCTGGCACAACGAGATGCGCGGACGTTTGAGCTCTGTCGGGACGCTGGGGTCCCCGTGGCGACGGTGATGGCCGGGGGGTACGCGCGGCGCGTGGAGGACACGGTAGCTATTCACCTGCAGACCGTGTGCCTCGCCGCCGAATGTGTGCGGGACGGTTATCCAGGTAAGGGGTCTTCTTCGGTCGCAGCCGCGGATTCTCTAGGGACATCCGGCGGCGCTCCCGGGCGCGACCGCGATGCGACATGGGACAGCCTCAACGGCCCACGGTCTGGCCCTCCCTCTCACGGGAGCTTCGGCTTGCCCAAAGCTGGGGTTTGACGCGCTCTCCCTTTGCTGATACAATCTCGTGGTGCACTAGCAAAAGCGATCCCCGGGCATAAGTCGGACCGGTTGGTCTGCTCTTTGAGAGGGAAGAATACTGGCCCAATGGTCCAAGACCACGACGACCCGACGCGACACCTCGTGCTTGTGCTGGTGGAATCTCATTTTGCTGAGCATCCAGGCAGCTCGGCGACCTTATTCGAGAGCTTCGATTGGCCGGTCGAGGCCGGGCAGGCACAGGAGGTGCTGACGGACTTCATTGACCACCGCCTCTCCGCTTTCGGATCGTATCAGGACGCCATGTGGACAGACGAGCTGTACCTGTACCACTCGCGCCTGTCAGCGGCTCTGAATCTAAAGCTGCTCGATCCTTGCCAGGCCATCGAGGCCGCCGAGCGGGCGTACGCTGAAGGGGGAGCACCCCTTAATGCCGTTGAGGGCTTCATACGACAGATACTGGGCTGGCGTGAGTACGTGCGGGGCATCTACTGGTCCCACATGCCGGCGTACGCTGAGCTGGACTACCTCGGTGCCGATGCTTCCCTGCCGGATTTTTACTGGACTGGCGAGACGGAGATGACGTGCCTGCGCCAGTGTATCCAACAGACCCTGGACTACGGCTACGCCCATCATATCCAGCGGCTGATGGTGACCGGCCTCTTCGTGCTGCTGCTCGGTGTCGCCCCGTCCCTTGTGCACCGCTGGTACCTGGCGGTCTACGTCGACGCCGTCAAATGGGTGGAGCTGCCAAACACCCTTGGGATGTCGCAGTTTGCCGATGGTGGGATCATGGCGACCAAGCCCTATTGTGCCAGCGGCAGCTACATCCAGCGCATGAGCAACTATTGCGATGGCTGCCGGTACGATCCCGCGAAGCGGCTTGGGGAAGACGCCTGCCCGTTCACGACCCTTTACTGGGCTTTCCTCATGCGCCATGAAGACCGGCTGAGTCAAAACCCCCGTATGGGTCTTCAGCTCTACAATCTGCGCAGCATCCCGGGCGATGAGCGGC
>SKQX01000115.1 GCA_007118795.1 Thermoflexales bacterium
AACCGCCCGGTAGTAGGGCTCCGCTAGCGTCCGCTGTGGCGTGAGGAGGATGACAGCCTGGCCCGAAACCCCAGCCTCCAGGTGGTGCAGCAGCCGTGCGGCAGCAGCCGTCGTCTTCCCCGCGCCAGCCGGGCCCTCGAGGAAGATTCGGCGCCTCAGCGGCTGTTCGACGAGCGCCTGTTGGCGGGGAAGCAAGCTGTCGATATCCGCAGCCGGTGATAGCCGCTGGCCGGTCATGATGGGCCACAGGTAGAACATGCCCGGTGGATAGCCCGCGGGTTCTTCACTCGCCTATCCGCGCCGAGGGCCTAACACGATAGCGCAGCGGTTCACCAAGGCGTCCTTCAGACTGTTCCGTGCTCCCTGAAGCACCCCACCGGGAACCGATGGGCACTGACTCCTGGGCCATCATTCATCGTCCCCCGCGCGCCTTCTCATGAAGAGATAGCTCACGAGCGACACCAGGACCGTGCCGCCGGCAAGCAGCCACGTCGAACCCTCCACGCGCTTCAACGCCCGCCATTTCTGCCCCAACGACAACTCGCCGGTGAGCTCGGCGATCGGCCCCGGCCTGCTCCGGCTGACCCGAACCCGCTCTCTGAAGATCTCTTTGACCTCGCCGGAGGGCAAGAAGGAGATCAGATCGTCCAAGACCGCCCCTCTCTTCGTCCTGACCGGTGGCCTCTCGTTGATCAGCTCACGGTAGGCAGCTACCGTTTGGTCCACCACATTCGACCAGTCCAGGTGACTCACACGCTCCCGCGCATTCTTGCAGAGCTGTTGGTACTCCTCGGGGGGCAAGGCACAGACCCGCTCCACACAGACCGCAAACTCCTCCGGGGCGGCATCCCTCGGCAGACAGCAACCAACCTGATCGTCCACCAACTCGCTGGTTGTCTCGTTGGCCAGACCGATCAGGGGCGTCCCCGACGCCAAGGCTTCGATCACGACGAGGCTCTGCACTTCCATTTTCGAGGCCGAGACGAAAACGTGGGTCTTCTCCAGATAGCCAGGGATCTCCTCGTGCGGAACCTGGCCCACAAACACGACATTGTCCAAGCCATAGGCCTCGCAATAGCTCCGCAACAGCTTCCCGTACTCCGGTTTCAGAGCTTTCCCGATCAGCAGCAACCGGTACGGCTCCGGCAGCAACCGATGAACCTCAAGCAGGTAGTGTTGGTTCTTGCGTTCGCTCATGTAGCCGACAAAGGTGAGCGTCTTCTGAGCGGTGGTGACGTCGGTGTCGCCACATTGGGCGTATCTCTCCAGATCTCGCCCGTTGGGGATAACGAACACTCGACCGTCATAGCCGAACTCGCGCAGCGCCGCCAATGCTGGCTGGTTCAACGCTATGATGGCATCGCAGTTCTCATAGAAGTCGGTCAGCAGGCGACGCGATATCGACTCTCCGAAAGAGCCCTGCAGCACCCTCATATCCAGAGCATCCACGGCCCCGAAGTCCAACACGCTGGCCGGAAGGATGTGGCTCGTGTGCACGAAGGGTACCAGATGCATCTTGGCCCACACCTGGCCGATGAGCCCCAGCAACGCGGGTTCGTGAGCGTGAACCACATGGGGATTGAACTCGTCCAGGAAGTCGAACACGGCTCGCACGGCCTTCGCCGAAAGGACCGGCATATGGAACTCGCCCTCCCCAGCGCTCCGAACGCCGAAGACCTTCAATGCCCCGTCCTCGTCGTGCCGCAGTCCCGTCTCCACCGCGGGGCAGATCATCACCACCTCGTGACGCTCTGCGAAACGGCTGGCCAACTCGTTGGCAACCCGCCCCTCTCCGCCCCCCCGTCCCCTCCTAAACAGCGAGATGTACGCGACTCTCATATCCCTCTCTTAACCCAGCAGCATCACAGCCGATCCAAGACTGCGTTCCTTGGCGATGACGCTGCAGGTCTAACCTATTGCGTCTCTCTAGTGTCGAAACCGAACCGCTCGAACACGTGCCGATATCGCGTCACGATCTGCTCCCGGGTCAGTCCCATCTCGCTCAGGGAGTAATCGTGCTCACTCTCGTGATCCCGCGCCCTCTCCGTCACTCGCTCCAAGATATCGTCGAACGCGGGGCTCAACTCGAGGCCAAATCGCTGGTAGATGGCCCGCACAGTCTGCCCCGCATTGTCGACCAGGTCATCGAACCTGATCACGATGTAGCTCTCCTGCGGCGCCCTCTCCAACCGCTCCAGCGGATAGGTGTACCAGTGGTCAGCCATATCGAGGACATAATCACGGCTTGCGTATTCCTCCAGTGGATCGCCCAGGAGCTGCCATTCTTCCTCCTTCAGACTGACGTACGAGGGGATCATGTCCAGGGGATTCCGTGCGAGGTAGATGACCCGGACATCAGGCAGGTAGTCATACAGCGTGTCAACCATAGGCGAGAAATGGGGATTCTTCGCTAAGTAATGCTTCTCCTCATCGCGATGTGCATACAGATGGCGCTGAACGCAGCGGCGATAGAAGGTCATCATCCGTCTCTTCTGCTCCTCTGGCATCTGGCTGTCGAAGTACGTGTAGGGCTCCGCCTCGTCCAGCATGGCGACATACAGCCAAATCTTAAGGCTGGAGAAGATATGGACCAGCAGGTATTCGTCCTCCTCCGGAGCGCGTAGCGCGATTCTGTGAACCACGTTCTCCTCCTGCCAGGTCTCCTCCAACATGCCCACCCACCGATGGAGGTGACTGCCCAGCCGGCGGTCCAGCCGGGAGATCGCCCAGAACACCTTGCGCACGGTGATGGATGGAGCGAGCAGCATCTCCCAGGTACGCATCGAGTTGAAGTTCGCCTCATCCCTGGCCATAAGTCGTTGTAGGAAAGTCGTGCCGCTACGGGGGTTGCCCACGATGTAGACGGGCTCCCTGATCTCCAAGTCTCGATAGCCACGGAAGAGAACCTCATCCAGGATCAGCCCAGCCCACGTCACCATCTCCAGCAACGTGTAGGCCGGGTAAGCGATGAGCAACCCTACCAAGCGCCGCGGCGTCAGTCGGTAGTTTGTCCCTCTGCTCTTGAACAGAGACTTGTAGGTGAACCGAGCCACCCCTCTCAGGTTGAATGACACTCAGCTCCTCCTGTCGAACACGGTCCATATGGGAATGCAGCGTGCGCAGCTAGATCATGGGCCACCGCGGCTTATGAGCGGGGGATTCGTGTCGAGCCCGTCTGTCATCCTCCAGCGAACAGCCGGCATGGCCCAGTGCCCCGTGATCGGTCAGGAGGAAACGGCGTATTCGGCTCCGAGTCTCCGTGCACGGCCTCACAGCACCTCGCCCTCAACCAGAATCGCCTTCAGGGTTTGAATCTCCAGCTCACCCAAGGGCTGCAAGGGGGAGCGCACCGGCCCTCCGTAGTAGTCCAGAATGTCCAGCGCAGCCTTAAGCCCAGGAACCCCAAACTGTGCCGTAACCGCCGTATTGACCGCGATCAATCTGCGCTGCAGTCTTGCCGCCTCCTCCAGTCGGCCAGCCTGAAACAGATCATAGAGGTCGATGGTCTCCTGCGGGGCGACGTTGGCTAAGGCCATGACGCCACCGAGCGCCCCCACGGTCAGCGCCGGCAGGAAGAAGCTGGCGGACCCGGCCAGAACCTGGAGATCTGCCCCAGCAGAATCCACGATCTGCGCTAGCTTGCCGACATTTCCCCCGCTATCCTTGATCCCCACTACGTTGGGATGCTGGGCGATCCGGGTTACCGACGGCGCGTCCATATCAACACCGGTGAACCGGGGCATGTTGTAGAGCAGCACGGGAATCTCCAGGGCATCGGCGACGCTCCAGTAGTGATGGGCCAGTGCCTCTCCCGTCATCTGACCTCGATAGTAGTGGGGCGTGAGGACCAGGACAGCATCGGCGCCGACGGCCGCCGCCTGAGAGCTCAGCTGAATGGTCTGTCGCGTCGACTCGCAGCCAGTGCCCGCGATCATCAGCTTGTCCGCAGGCGTTCCCTCCCGGACCGTCTCCCAAACCTCCACCCTCTCCTGATCCGTGAGATAGACCATCTCGCCATTCGACCCCAGCACGACGTAGCCGGCAAAGTCGTGTTCATTCCAGCGTTGGACATTGTCGGTCAAGGGGCCATGGGCTACATGCCCCTCCTCGTCAAAGGGCGTTGGAATCGGCGGAAACACCCCCGCCAGGGAAATCGCAGCCTCATTCGTTATCATCATAGTTCCCTCGTAGCTCTCCTTCTCAAACAGCTCCCAATGAGGCTCAACTCCGAGTGCACAGCGGACCAGGGTCGGTAGCCGAAGCCTCCGCACCCAGTGGGAAGATCTTGCCCGGGTTGAGAATCCCCTCGGGGTCAAAAGCCGCCCGGATGCGCTGCATCACCTGGATCTGAGCATCCTCAAGTGCCATAGGCAGATAGCGGGACCGAAGAAAACCGATCCCGTGCTCGCCCGTGATCATCCCGCCCAGCGACAGCGTCAACTGGTAGACTTGCTCAGCCACCACCGGAACCAGAGCATCCCAGCGGGCATCAGCGATCTGATCCTTTAACACGTTCACGTGCACATTACCGTCGCCAGCGTGACCGAAGCTAATAATCCGCACCTCGTGCTGCGCCGCGATCGACCTGATGCCCTCCAGGAGAGCCGGCAACTCCGCGCGGGGTACGACGACATCTTCCATGTGGTTTACCGGACTAGCGTGGTTCAGGGCGTCGATGATAGAGCGGCGCGCCTCCCAAAGTCGATCCCGATTGCGGCTGTCCCGGGCCACCAGCACATCCCGCGCCTGGTGTCCCAGGCAAAGCTCTCCCACCAAGTGGAGGTCGGCCTCGACAGACTCGCGATGGTTCCCGTCCAGCTTGATCAACAACTGAGCGGCCGCGTCACGATAGGGCATCTCCTTCTTCAGCAGCTTCTCCACGGCCAGGACGCTGTCCCGCTCCATGAACTCGATGGTGGTGGGGATGATACGATGGGCGATGATGTCGGAGACGGTATCAGCCGCTGCCTCGAAGTCATCGAACGGGACCAGCAGATCGATCTGTACCCTGGGCAACGGAATGAGCCGCAGGATGATCCGGGTCACGATGGCGAGGGTCCCCTCAGACCCCACCAGCAGTTGGACCAGATCATAGCCCGTGACGTTCTTCACCAGCTTGCCCCCGCACGTGATGATCTGCCCCGAGGGAAGCACGGCTTCTAACCCGCACACAAAGTGCCGGGTCACGCCATACTTGACAGCCCTTGGGCCTCCGGCGTTCTCGGCGATATTGCCGCCAATGGTGCACGAATCCAGGCTAGCTGGGTCCGGCGGGTAGAACAGCCCCCTCTGCTCTACCGCGCGGTGGATATCGCCCGTGATCACCCCCGGTTCCACAACCACCATCAGGTTCTCTTCATCGATCTCCAAAATCCGGTTCATCCGCTCTGTCGACAGCACGATCCCCCCGTGCACGGCCACGGCCCCGCCGCTCAGACCGTGACCCGCACCCCGTGGAACCACTGGGATCTGCTCTCTCTGCGCCAACCGGAGGATTTTGGAGATCTGATCCGCCGACGTAACCCGGACGACAGCCTCAGGCTCGGCCCGCAAACCCACCGTTTCGTCGTGCGCATAGGGCTCTAGCCTCTCGGCATCGGCAGGCCCGAAGAATACGTTCCCCGGGCCCGCTATATCGCGCAGAGTATCGACGATCTGGAGAGTGACCCTCTTGTCCACGGTTCCGATGGCGTGATCTAAGCTTCGCAAAACACCTCTTGGGCAGCCGTCAGACCGGCCCCGGGTTGGAACTCATACCCGACCCCTGCCAGGCCCTGCTCCAGGGCTCCAACGGTCGCCAGCACGTCCGCACCGCTTACCACCCCCATGTGACCGATGCGAAAGTATTCGGCCTTGATCTCAGGATGTAGGCCTCCCGCCAGGATCACTCCTGCCCGCTTCACGTGCGCCAGCAGGGAGCCGTCAACACCGTCGGGGAAGCGGGGCGCGGTCAGAGTGTTCGCCGCGATCTTCCCGCTCACTGGAACCTGGGTCATCCCCAGCGCAGCCACCGCTGCCTTGACCGCCCTGCTGACCTGCCGATGCCGCTCGAACCGGGCCTCGAGCCCCTCCCCCAGAATCAGACCCAGACTGGTATTTAGCGCCCAGATCAGGTTCACAGGCGGTGTGCCAAAGTAGCTGGGTTCGCGGGCCTCATACGCCTCCATGATGGGTAGCCACTGGCTCCAATCGGCGTAGTAGTTGACCACTGGCGCCGATCGGCTGTGGAAAGCCTCCATCGCCCGTGGCCCGGCTACCAACAGGGCTAGCCCAGGCGGCACCCCGATGGCCTTCTGCGATGCAGTTAGAGCTAGATCGACACCCCATGCGTCCTGACGCAACTCTTCGCCAGCCACCGAGCAGACGCCGTCGACGACCACCAACACGTCATGCTCGCGCCCCATAGCGGCCAGTCCCTTCACATCCGCCGCGACACCGGTGGACGTGTCGACCTGAGTCACCGTCATAACCCGAAAGTGGCCATCCTCCAGCATAGCCTCGACGTCCCCTGGCTCAGGCACGCTGCCAGGACGCGGAGCCCTAGCGTGGGTCACCTGGGCACCGTACCGCTCCAAGATCTCACCAAAGCGGTCGCCAAAGACACCGGTATTGACGACCAGTGCCTTGTCACCCGGCTCCACGAGGTTAGCGGCGGCCATATCCATGGCCAGGGTGCCCGAACCGGCGACGACAAACGGCTGTCCATTCGGAGCGAGAAACACCTCACGCAGACGGTCGAGGGCTGTGGCGAAGACCTCAATGAAATTAGGTGCGACGTGGCTCGTCGTGGCCATCCCCATCGCCCGCAATACCTCGGGCGCGAACTCGATGGGGCCGGGAATCATAAGCAGGCTTCTGTCTTTCACTGTCGTGCTCTCCTCGTATCGTTCCTATCGTCCCTTCCTGAGAGCGGAGCCCTTTCCGTGGGGGATCATCCTGGCACGAGCCGATCCGTCTTCTCAGCTGGACTGTCCATCCCCCGCCCGGCTGCCGCCTACCAGGGCCATCGGTATCAGGAGTACCCAGTCGCTCTTCGCGCAACCACGGTTATGTTCCCGGTACTCCGCTGCTCCATAGTCTATCCTATCGGCGGGAAATGATCAAGTCTCGGCGTGCTGACCGGGCGCTGACGCGGCTCTTCCGCCCTCAGTCACCGCCCGCACCGAATCGCGCGTTCGCCGGACTCGCAGCCACGGCAGCCGGGTCGGCTTCTAGGAAGGCGCTCAAGGCCTTACACCCTGGGAGGGCGGATGGCATCGAATAGCCGACGCCGGCGGACGAATGCGTACCGGTGGCCAGAGGGAACTGTCCGGTCCCGAGGAGATCGCTGGGGAGAGACGGGATTGCGGCTAGGCGGATAACCTGGTACAATCACGCATGATGCTGAGACCTAGGCGTTGTTTTTGTGCCGGCACACAGAGGCGAGCACAAGCGCGCTTGAAGGGGACTCCACCGGGACGCGGAAGAGGAATGGTGCACTACGTTAGCCCGGGAGGTTGGTTCACCAGGCTTCTCTGACTGGAACCGGTGGCTTCAGGTAGGGCCTGAGCCACTGGCGTGGGATGTTAGATCACCGTTTAGATCTACGACGTGAGAGCTGAATATCACCTGGTGTAGACAAGGATGGAACAACCGATGGCTTCGCGCCCTGGGACGGACCGGTGTACCCTGCTACCGTGGAAGCAGATCATCGCGCTGCGGAACACGCTGCGCCGACGTGCCTACCGACGGATGACGCAGGCCCTCACATCGGCCCAGCGCATCGTCTTCGACGACAACTCGCGGCTGATCTTCTTCAGCGACCTTCATCG
>SKQX01000101.1 GCA_007118795.1 Thermoflexales bacterium
AGGGCCACGCCCACGGTCAGGGGAGCCGCAAAGGTGATATCGCGTACGATACACTGTTCCCTGGAATAGCGAGGTTCCTCAAACCGATAGCGTAGGTCGAACTGCGCTTCTCGGGCGGCAGAGCCCGGCAGATAGAGTTTCAGGGTCCCGTCGTAGCTTTCAATGGGGGAAATCTCGTCAAACAGTTCAGCCAGCCCCTCTTCCTGCAGCCAGTTGAAGAACTTCAACTGGATCTGGAGCAGCGGTGGCAGCGCTTGCGCTTTCGTTATCCGCGCATAGGATTTGATCGCCGGGTAGTACATAGTCTAACCTGTTCCTCCCAAGAAACGGAGCTCCATGCATGGGAGCTCCGGATTATGACACAGACCCCTTATTTTATCAGACCTCTGCCAATTGTCAAACCACTGGCACAGAACCCAGGAGCACTTGTTTTAGACCTTTGAGATTTTCGCACGGCCTGTCAAGACCCGAAAACGCCTTCGGCTGGCACAAGAAAGCGTGCTGCGAGGTGTCAATCGAAACCTCAAAGGTCTCTCGTGCCAAAACCCTTGCTGCTGCACAGAACCGTTAGGGCTCTATCACTCTCGCCGTTGGGGCCGCGAGGGCCAGCGGTCTCGTCCCGCCTTCGCTGTCGGCCGCAGCCACCCCTGGGTCAATCCGTTCAGCCCGGTCGCACCTTCGACCGGTCGCTCATACCACTCCTGCCAACCCCGGGCACCACCGCACCTCGCCCGGTGCCCGCTTCGTCAGGGCCGGTGGGCTCTCTCGATCTGATCGGTATGCGCCGGCTCAGCCTCCGTTTCATCTGCACCAAGGTGTGCGTCGTGCCGAACCCCTGATCCTGCAGGGCAGGCGCCACCGGATCCAGCTTCTGGGGCAGTACGGCGGCGATGGGCTTCTCAGGCGACCCCCTCAGGCTCGCCAACCCCCGCCGCACCAGAGGGCGCCCCAGGTCCTCGTCCCCAGGGCGGACGAGGACCTCCAAGCGATTCGGGAACGCGCCCCTCTCTCGCACGGCCCGCACCGCGCCCACGATCCCGCCCTGCCCCGGCGACACCCACCACTGCTCTCCCCCACGGCGCAGCCAGAATCGTAGCCTGCGCGCCCAATGGGGCCGGTAGTCGGCCTCTCGAATCTCCAACAGGGGTCGCTGCTGCTCAGGAATCAAAGCCCGCACCAGGTCCGCCAAGTCATGGCCATCTCTGCTGGTGGCCCGCCGCACACCGTCTGGCCCAGGCCGCTGGTACGAGAGCCCCTCCGGCCGCAGCAAGTGCAGAGTCCGGCCCACCTCAGAAAAGCCCAAGCCGGTATAGAGCCGCCGCGCCTCCGCGTTGTCCGCGCGTACCTCCAGCCCCACCCAGCGACCTCCAGCCTCGGAGATCAGCTGCAGGGCCGCCTCCATGAGGGCCGTGGCAATACCCCGTCGGCGCCAGTCCGGGTGGACGACCACGTTCCCAATCAGGTAGCCCCCTGGACGGCGGGCCCGACGGAGAGATAGATTGCCCACGATCCGTCCGCCCTCCACCCACACCAGGCCGGGAGAGACGGCCACCATCCCCCGTAGGGCCCACAGCCACTGTACCAGTACACCGCCCCGGGCGAACCGGCGCATACGGGCCAGCGTCGCCCGGGCGACGGGATCCAGCCTGTCACCGAAGGCGAGATCGATCAACTCCACCACCGCTTCTAGATCCTGGAAAGGATCAAGGGGGCGAAGGCGACCGTCGCCCTCCATCTGCTTCGCCACGGTCACGGTTCTCATCCTCTTAGACGGTTCAAACAGCGAACCCGGGCACCGGCCCCCGAGCGACGGACCAGCGGAGCGTCCTCTGATCCAGACGGAGCTGGAAGACGCGTCCGCCCATAGCCATCACGTTGAAACAGCGTTCGTCGGCCTCCCGCCAGCGGCGTCCTACGCCCTCCACAGAGAGCATGTGACCGTGCCACTCGAAGCGCCGCGGGGTGACGTCCCCCTGAGGCGTGAATACGGCCTCCACAGTGGTCAGCTCACCGGTCACAGTTCCCCCTCCAGGTAGGCGCGCAGCAGATCCAGGGCTGCCTCAGCGGACCAGGCCCGATTCTGCCGGCGATCCCCGTCCCAGAGATAGCGCTGCGCCAACTCGGCCCCGGGCCCGGCGAGGCCGACGTAGACCAGACCGACGGGTTTCTCGGCTGTGCCCCTGCCAGGACCGGCTATGCCGGTGACGGAGAGGCCCAGGTCGGCCTCCATGAGCCCCCGCACCCGTCGGGCCATCTCGATGGCGGCGGGTTCGCTGACCGCGCCGTGCAGCCGCAGAGTCTCCCCGTGCACACCCAGCACCCGCTCCTTGACGTCGGACGCGTAGGCCACGACAGAACCAAGGTAATACGCTGAGCTTCCCGGCACGTCCGTGATCCGGGTCCCGACCAGGCCTCCGGTGCAGGACTCGGCCACCGCGAGGGTGAACCCGCGCTCCTTTAACAAGCGCCCCACCACAACCTCCACGTCGCTCTCGTGCGCTGACATCGCCGCCCCTCCTGACAACCTCCCATATATGGACGCCCGGGGCGCGACCCAGAGTCCGCCCCCACCCTGTGGACAGCAGCATGCCACAGGCCCGGTCGTCCCAGCAGATGCAGCTATTGTAGCACGAAGGCAATGCGGATCAAGGTGATTACGGGGGGAAAGGGCCAGCCCGGTTGGGTCGGACCGTAAGGCGGGCCGGCGGCGCGTGACCCCGGCGCGGTCCCGAGCCCGGGTCAAACGGAGTCATCCCGGGCGCCCAGGGCTATCCGCAGTTCGCGGATGGAGAGGGGTAGAGAAGGAGCTGGAAGGAACACCCGATGGCAGTAGACCCGCTGAGGAGGATGGGCCGGCAGAGGCGACAGAGGAACGAGGAGCTCCCACCGAAGAAACCGGTCGCCGGGGCCGGCGACCAGTCCAGGGGCCAGACGAGGGCCTAGCGGCCAGACCCTTGTCTGGCTTGACAGAAGTTTATCACCGACCTTGTTCTGACCTGGGAGAGTACCCCCAAGGGGATTCGAACCCCTGCCGCGGGCTTGAAAGGCCCGTGTCCTAGACCAGACTAGACGATGGGGGCATCCGGCGCTATTCTACCACAAACGCCACCGGGGTCAAGCTCTGCACGGTTGAGCGACGGTTCTCACAGTCGGTCTGAGAGTCGGCTGGTACAGACAGTTTTGGGAGACCGTCTTGCGAGACAGCGGCCTCTCAGGTCAGACGCGCCCGACTCGACGTGCGCGGCCCGGCCCACGGGTCATCTCTTCGCCTCCTCGGGGCCGGGCGTGCACCGGGGCCAGACGCAACCACTAGCCCAACCCCACCGCCCGGCGGAGCTTCGCCTCCCAGGAGAGCCAGCGGATGTCGCGAGCGGCCTCCTGTGCCCGGTAGACACTGCGCCGGTGCGGGCCGTAGGTCGCTCCCTGATACGCGAGCGCCAGACGGATCACCGCCTGCGACGCCTCAGGCAGGATAGCACCCAGATCCGCCGCCCGCTCAGCGGGGGTGTCGGCCGACCCGGGTGGGGCTCCCAGGCGCAACAGCGCCCGATCGAGCTCTATGTAGGCCTTCTCCAAGGGGCTGAGACGCGCCCGGTGGGCCCAGCGCCGAACATAGACCGGGGGTGTCCAGCCCAGATTCCGGACAGCCCTCTCCAGTAGCACGGCGAAGGGTGGGAGGGAACGGCGGCGGCGCCAACGCCAGAACGCCACCATCAGGATGGCCGCAGCGGCAGCCGCTATCAGCCGGTACGATGAGCGAATCCGCGCGACCAGAGTCGGGGGGCCTAGCGGCACTGTATCACCCACCGGCATGTCAAGGTAACCGTTCATCATCTCCAGGCCCTCGGGCCACAGATCGTCAGGTCCACCACCTGGCGGGATGCGGTCGCGGTCGTCGTCATCGGGTCCGATCTCGCCCCGGGGGCGGCTGATGGGATCCTCCGAGGCGGTGGGCTCAAACTCGACCCACCCCAGCCCGGGGAAGTAGACCTCGGGCCAGGCGTGAGCATTCCGCTCCGCGACCAAGTGGGTGTTCGTCCCCGGTTGGCGCTCCCCGGCGCCGAAGCCCACGGCCAAGCGCGCCGGAATCCCCAGGACGCGCAGCAGGACGACCTGGGACGAGGCGTAGTAGTTGCAGAACCCCGTCTGGTAGTCGAACAGGAACCAGTCCAGCACCTCCTGATCCCGCGGAGCGCTCTCCAGCATCGTCTGGCTGTACTGGATGTTATGGCGCAGGTAGCGCGTGACGGCCGCCACCGCATCATAGGGATTCTCATAGTCGCCAGCGATCTGCCGAGCCAGCTCTTCGGTGCGGGCCGTGATGGACTCCGGGACCTGCAGATACCGGTCCGTCACCCACTCGGGATAATCGGTGCCCGTGGCTCGCAGCTCCGCCATGGTTGCGGCGGTGACGGAGGAGCGCACGGCATAGGTCTCACCAGCTTCGAGAAACGGGGTCGCCCGGAGCGCAGCCACATCGACGGTCC
This sequence comes from Thermoflexales bacterium, assembly GCA_007118795.1. Taxonomy (GTDB): domain Bacteria; phylum Chloroflexota; class Anaerolineae; order B4-G1; family B4-G1; genus SKLM01. Next base: position 4,488 of record SKQX01000101.1, read on the forward strand.
CGTCGGCGTTGTGGGCCAGGTTCACTTCAACGGCACGGCTGGCCCACAGGGGCTGAGGCCCAACGAGGAGCGTGGCCACCGGCTCGTAGGACGTGAAGGTAAAGGTGACGGTCTCGCGCCCCTCCAGCTCCGGGAGGGGATAGTCGGCGGCCGTAGGCTGGAAGGTCTCCGTACTGGGGAACGCCGTGGCGCTCCAGCGGCCGTCCGCGTAGTGGTCGTAGACTCGGGCCCGCCAGTAATGACGCTGGTACGGCCCACTCTCCTCGGGTACCTGGACGGCGGCTACCAGAGCATCAGACAGCTCGCTTCCGCTCCCCAGAGCGAGCTCACCGCCGTAGTAACGGGCGGGACGGGGCGGGCCGAGACGCTCCAGGGAAGCGAACAGGTCGTTGAACCGCTGTTCCCACGGGGCGGTAGCCTGGTCCCAGGCTCGTCGCGCCGCCGGGAGGGCCCCGGCCATGGACGGGACGGTCCAAGCCAGCAGGATCACCAGCACCGCGGCCGCCACCACGGCATAGCTGATATCCAGGCCGGCCAGGGGCGGAATGCGCGCCCCCTCCTCCTCCCACTGACGGCGCAGCTGGAGATACGTCAGGCGAGCCAGCAGCAGGAGCGCCAGAAGGAGATAAGCGACCAGATACCATAACCCCCGGTCCCTGTACATATCCGACGTATGGATCAACAGGATGCCTGCCCCTGGGGGCAGGATGATACGCCAGGGTTCGGCACGTCGGGTAAGGGAGTAACCGACGTAGACGCTCAGCAGCCAGGTGAGGCTGGCCATAGCGAACAGAAACAGGGCCGGATCCCGCACCGGCCGTTGGTAGACGAACAGCTGGAAAGAATGCGTGAGACGGTTGACGAGGACGATCAGTCGATCGCTCCACAGCACATCCTCCGCCACGTAGCTCACGTTGAGGATCAGCTGCCAGGGCACCACAAACAGGCCGTACAACGTCGCGAAACCGGCTGCCAGAGCAGGGTGAAAGATGCTGTATCCCAGCGCCAGCCCAGCCACCAACCCGAGGAACAAAACCGTCTGGACCAACCCCAGATGAGCCACCCACTCGGTCGCCATAAGACGGGCAGCGGCAGTCACCAGAAGGCCGATAAGCAAAAATACAGCTGCAACGTCCCACCATCGTGATGAGCGCATATCGATTAACTCCAAACCAGACGCCCGGCGATCTGCCGCCGACCGTGACTAGGCCGCGCAGGCAAGGCGTCCATATCGCATCTCAAAGCGGTGACCAGGTCATCGCCGCTCGCTATCGCGCACGCGGGCACACCCAAGGTGGCCAGAGCGGCCGCCACATCCTTAGTCCCCGGCACACCGCCGAAGGAGGCGGCATCCAGAAGGACCACGATCGGATAGAGTCCTCGCTGTCTAAGAAGGTCCGCCATCAGAGCCACCTCATTCTCCACCGCCGGGGTGATCACAATGACCGTGCTCCCACGGGGGATGTGTTGGGCGTGGGCCGTCACCAGCGCCGAGATGGGAAGATCCCCGTGGGCGCGCAGTGGCGCCAGCGCCTCCAGGATCTTACCCAACTGACGGCCGCCGCGGTCCGGAGGCAGGATGTCCGGCGTCCCGCGCTGGGCCTGATGGTAGGAGGCCAGCCCCACCGCCCGCTGACGGCGGAGGAAATGGCGCGCCAGGGAGGCCGCGATGGTGACCCCGTACTCCTCCGTGGAGGGGGTCAACTCGATCTCCTTCCACGGCGCCCAGATGGCCTCCACAGCCTGGTTGGGCAGCGTATGGGGCAACTCGGCCTGGACACGTTCCTCGGCGTCGAGGAAGATCCAGATCTCGGCCAGGGGATCCAGCTCGAACTCCTTGGTAATCAGGGTATTCCGCCGCGCGGTGCTCAGCCAGTGAATCCGATTCAGCGGGTCGCCCGGGACGTACTCGCGCACGCCGGCGGCGTTCGGAGTCACCTGGTGGCTGCGTAGCCGGAGGGCCTCACCACCGGGGAGCAAGCCAGGCGGGCTAGGGAACGCTTCGAGGTCGGCCATCATGGGGTAGACCAGGAGGGCACCTTCTGCCGGCACCCTGCGCCGCACGGGAAACAGCCCGAAGAGGTCACCGGAGACGAGTTCCGTCGGCCCCAGCGAGAAGATGCCACGCCGAACGAGACGGGTCCGAGCACGATAGTTGCGGCGCTCGTGGCCGTGGAGCATGGTCATCACTCGGGAGCCCCGGGATCCGGGGAGGTCGGATCGATCCCGGATCTGAAGCCAGAGCCGCGGCAGGAAGCCCACGTTCTCGGCCGTGAACCGTTCCTCGAAGATCTGGCCGACGTGGGCCCGGCGACTGCGGGTGGTCCGCTCCAGGGAAACGCCGCGCAGGGAGAGCTTCGACCAGATCCAGCTCACGGCCAGGAGGAAGACCCACACGTAGGTCAGCTGGCCATAGATGGGCAGGCCGGTGAGCGCCAGCGCCAGCAAGCTCAGGCCCAGCAACACGAGCACGATGCGCAGCGATGTGGACATATCTGGCTGTGATTATACCCGGTTGCACGAGTAGCCGCGACTCAACGGGGGGCGACAGGCGCGGAAGGATCCGTGGGGGCCTAGCAACGATAGGGATTGGGAAGCTGGTCGGAGGGGGAGGCTGGGCCTGCGCGCGGGAAGTGAGGACGGTTGGTAGAGGCTGCCTGCGGGAGCTGGGCAAGAAAAGGGAAGACGACGATGGCAGCGGCGACAGCCCCCTCACCCTAACCCTCTCCCCGGAGGGGAGAGGGGACAGAACGCGGAGCTCGTGGGTCGCCGCCGAAAGGCACCGCCGGGCTGGCCCTCTCCCCGCAGGGGAGAGGGGACAGAACGCGGAACCCGGGCGTGGCGACCGAGGGAGCAGTGCCGGGCTAGGCCTCTCCCTGGGGGGGAGAGGGGAGAGAACGCGGGCAGTGGTTGGGCGGGGCGACGGCTCATGGTAATGCGCGGCTTGGAGATCCAAGCCGCGCATTAGATGGTTCTCGTGTGACCTGTTGGGCTGCCTGGCCCGCAACCGTGCGGAGCGACGACTAAGCAACCGAGTAGCCGATGTCGGCCCGTCCTTCCTGCTCCACAATGTGACAGGCACAATAGTGGCCCGACGCCACCTCGATCAGCTCCGGATCCGCCTCAACGCAGATGTCCCGGACCACCGGACAGCGGGTGCTGAAGTTGCACCCGTCAGGCGGCGTCGAAGGACTAGGTATAT